>QKDP01000364.1 GCA_003252055.1 Desulfobacter postgatei
GTGTGTCCCACCTTTTACATAAAAAAATCGGATTGATCATGGTCTTTTGAATTTCAAAAAGTTTTTTATGGCGATACGGGAATAACCGCTCTATTATACTTTTTATAAGAAAGTCTGCGTAACCTGCACAGATCTTTTAACTTTCGTTGTGGGCTGAACCACGGTGAAAAAACAGGTCAGCCCGTGGCTGTTTTATATGAAACAGAGTCTTCAATTTCAACCTAGGGAGATATAAATGGCAGATAACAATAAAAATCAAATAGAAACAGGTATTAATACGGCAATGTACATGGATGATGTGGAACTGGCCAAACGGCTTCTGGAGAACGCGGACCAAAACGGAGGAACTCTTTCTAATTCCGATATTGTTTTTGCGCTTCGAAATATTTTAAAAATGAAATACTATCCGGTGGCAGTTAAATACTTTTTTGAACAGGCTGAACTGGATGAGTTTAAAAATAATGTTGAATATAAGACAGCTATTAACGCGGTAACGTTTTGTGCTTATGTTGCGGCTTCCCGGCAGCGGGGGGATATTCTTCTTGGAACAGAAAAGAAAATGGGGTGCGGCAATGCAAAATTTGTCTTAAAGTGGAAGGAAATGGATGAGTCCGAAATCAAAAGCCATTTGAAATACACCAAGAACCGGGAACAGGCAGAGCGGTTTATAAAAACAAAAAAAAGGTTGCCTGAACCTCCTCTTGCCTTTGCCACGGCACCCTTGCACAAAGCCCCGTATACACCGGACCTGATTCATGGCATGTGCGATGTTTTACAATCATATCATCTGGGAAATGACTGGAATGCAGCATTTGACAATCATCCCCTTGAAACGATCATGACCATGAACTCATCCATTTGTCATGGTTGTGTACAATGTTATGTAATGCAAAGATTCAATATTACTCAAATGTGCAGCAGCAGCTATACTGCCGGTAAAACAGAGCAAGGCGAGGTTAACTGGATCATGCCTTATACTCAAATGGAACCAACAGTCCACTGGATGCTGGAAAGAACTATCAGAGACGGCGGTGTTTCCTTTCCACGCACCGGTGAAACCTATCCTGGATTTGATATTTGCAAGCTTTGTCCCTTTCTGACATTTAAAAAAGAAAAAAAGGGAAAATGAACCACCAGATGACGCCCTTTTGTATTGTGCTGAAGCCCGATTAGACCTGTTCTACCCCATGAACGGATAACCGAATTTTTGGGGCGGTACAAAGGTCTCCTTGATGGCCCGGGGCGATGCCCAGCGGATCAGGTTCAGATAAGACCCTGCTTTATCGTTGGTGCCGCTTTTGCGGGCTCCGCCAAAGGGCTGCTGGCCGACCACGGCGCCTGTGGGTTTATCATTAATATAAAAATTGCCGGCGGTGTGGGTCAGCCGGGCCGTAAGGGCATTGACCGCACCGCGGTCCCGGGCAAAAACACTACCGGTCAGGGCATATGGGCTCGTGTTATCCAGGATATCCAGGGTGGCGTCAAGGTCTTTATCTTCATATACATAAACCGTGAGCACGGGTCCGAAGATTTCTTGGGCCATGGATTCATAATCCGGTGTTTTGGCCTGGATCACGGTGGGGTAAACAAAATAGCCCTTGGATTTGTTCCGTTGACCGCCGATGATCACGTCAGCATCGGAAGATGCTTGTGCCCGTGAAATATAACCGTCAATGCTGTCAAAGGATTTTTCATCAATCACGGCATTCACAAAGTTTGTGAAATCGGTCACCGGACCCACCTTGATTTCAGCAATTTTTTCTTTGAGTTTTTCCTGGACCGCAGGCCACAGGGAGGCCGGAACATAGAGGCGGGAGCATGCAGAGCATTTCTGGCCCTGGAACTCAAAGGCGCCGCGGATGATGCCTGTGACCAGCTCTTCTACATCGGCACTGGCATGGGCAAAGATATAGTCCTTACCGCCGGTTTCACCCACGATTCTGGGATAGGAAACGTAGGTTTCAATGTTTTCTGCCGCTTTTTTCCAAAGATTCTGGAACACCGCCGTGGATCCGGTGAAGTGCATACCGGCAAAGTCCTTATGGGTGAACAGGATATCGGCGACCTGGGAACCGCTGCCCGGGATGAAGTTGATGACGCCGCTGGGAAGACCTGCTTCCTTGAGGATCCGCATTACATAGTAGTTGGACAGAACAGCCGTGGTGGAAGGTTTCCACACAATGGTGTTGCCCATCATGGCGGGTGTGGTGGGCAGGTTGCCGGCAATGCATGTAAAGTTAAACGGGGTCAGCGCGAAAACAAATCCTTCCAGGGGACGGTATTCCAGCCGGTTGTAAACGCCTTTTTCGCTGGACGGCTGGTTGGCGTATATCTCTTCCATGTAGCTGACATTGAAGCGCCAAAAGTCCACCAGCTCGCAGGTGGCGTCAATTTCGGCCTGGAAGGCGTTTTTGGACTGCCCCAGCATGGTTGCCGCATTGAGCGTGGCCGAATATTTCCGGGAAATCAAATCTGCGGCCTTCAGAAAGACCGCGGCACGCTCCTGCCACTCCATGGCCTCCCAGGCCGCTTTTGCAGACAGGGCTGCATCCACAGCCGATTTGATCTCTTTTTCGCCTGCCATATGCACCTTACCCAGCACATGACCGTGGTCATGGGGACAGACCACATTGCGGACATCACCGGTTTTGATCTCTTCTCCATTGACAATGACGGGAATTTCAACCCGGGTTGCCATCTGGCGGCCCAGTTCCGCAGACAGAGCACTGCGTTCAGAGCTGCCCGGGGCATAGGATTTAACAGGTTCGTTATAAGGTTTGGGGATGGTAAATATGCTGTTGGTCATTTTATAACTCCTTTTTTTCCGAGTCCCTTTTATAAGAAAGTCTGTGCAAGCTACACAGATCTTTCAACCTTCGTTGTGGGCTGA
>QKDP01000368.1 GCA_003252055.1 Desulfobacter postgatei
ATGGTGGGCATTCGCCAGTTTTGATATCCGCCGAATCCGGATTCGGACAGCATCTGGATATAACGTTGGGCCTGATCCCACATCATGGGATAGCGGGAACCGGATTGCTGCCAGATCAAATTGGTGGCATGATCTATAACCATGGTATCATTTATTTTTTGAAACGCATTTTCAACAAAGACCGCCGGTTGGTGCAGATCATCCAGGTTGAAAACCGTCCTGGCGTCTTTTGCAAGTATTCTGGACGATTCGGATCTGATAGGGAGAGTGGTTTTGATCTGGGGAGCCGTTTCTTTTTCCTGAAAAATATCATCCGGCGCAAAACATTCGCTCTGCCTGGCATTTTTATATAGTTCGAAAAACGCCTTTAATTCCTCTGACATTGCGTCCGCTGTCTGAAACCGGTCATCTGGGTGAGGGGCAATCGCCCTGAGAATGAACCGGTCACAGTTGTGATCCAATTGCGCATTTAATTCACTGGGCAGGACTGGATTTTTATCGGGCAGATGACCTGTTACCATCCGGTAAAGGATCACCCCGGCAGAATACAGATCTGCTCTTTGATCCACGGTTTCAGGTGAATCAATCTGTTCCGGAGCACTATAAAACGGTGTGCCGATGGTAAGTTTTTCTGCACTAAGCAATTGTTTTTCACCCCGGCGTTTGGAAAGACCAAAATCAACAATCTTCACCGTTCCCGTACCTGCAATCATGATATTAAAGGGTTTTATATCCCGGTGAATGATATCCGCCTCGTGCAGGCGGCAAAGCCCTTCAATAATCTGGGCCAGGTAATGGCAGGCTTTGTCAACGGACACCTTTCTGGAGGGCCTGTCTGCCCAATAGGATTCTCCAATGAGTTGTCCTAGATTCCTGCAGTAATATTCCATCAGGTAAAACAATTCATTTGCTGTCTCTTCAAGACTCCAGATGCTCACCACATTGGGATGCCGGATATTTGCAATTACCGCTGCCTCATGAATAAACTGCTCTCTGAGGCATGTTAAACCGACCTTTTTAATCAACGCCCGGCTGGGGGTGAACAATTTTAAAGCAGCCGTTTTTTCAAGCACTGGGATGGTGACGCGATAAACTCGGCCCATGGTGCCACTGCCGAGAAGTGCGTTGATCTGATATTTACCGATATATTTGCTGTTTTTACTGGTCATAAATTTTTTTTTAAAAAAACAAGAAGGTCCATTAACCGACTGTAATTTGAAACCTCAAGTCCGTATTTCTGCTTTGCCCTGAAAAGCAAATCTAACCATCGATTTCTGTCACGAACAAATTTTAGCAAAAACTCTTTTTTGTGACAGCGATGGGTTATGTGCCATACACAACCTGGAATATAAAATCTTTTTGCATGCGGCATTTTTATTTTAGGGTATATTCACTTGTTTGTTAAAATCACGATTTTACCTTCAAAAAAGTGACTCTAAGATCAAAATAGGATACATCTATTATAAAATCAACCATAATTACAATCAATTACATGATCCAGACCCACTGACAATTTTATGTCCCCAATTTTATGCTTTGTAGCGACAACAGCGGACGCGTAGTCGCGTCCGCTGTTGGTTTATCCGCCTCAACAGCGGACAATGATTTCTTTGACTCCATGTTTTCCAAGATGGACGGTTATGGTACAACGTTCACAGCATGCTCGTAGCACGATCTCTGCAATACCTCTTTCTTTCGATTTGATGTGGTGGTTACCGCTACATGATTCGACCACAAAGCCCTCGAAATCTCCAAAACAGTTGAAGAGTACCTCGCGGATCTTTCCTGTAATTTGATGGGGTTTGACCTCCTGAATATCTCCAGGGAGTTTAGGGTCGTCGGGCGATGCAGGAATCAGTGATGTGTCGATGCCAAGCCCTGTGATCTGCTCTCCTAATTGCGAAAGATATCGCTGGAAAACCGGATGCCAGTTGTCTGTTGTCGGTATCGCCTGGAAGATATAGCGTAGGGCTGCCAGATTGCGTACCAACTTTTTCACCAGTGGCTCACCGGATTTCACAACCACGTTGACCTGAAAACCACCGATCACGCGCCGGTGAGAGAAATTAACCGTTCTGGTTTTACGCTTTTCACTCACTTGCCTGAGGAAAGTAACGCCGGTGTGGTGTTGGACATCGACAGTGAAGCGCTCTCCGGTATGAATCGTGAGCGGCAGTTGCAGCGTCAGCAGGCCGGGCATAGGGTCACGACTCTGTCCCGGGATGGGGATGTATGAGATGTCGCTGACTTGGAACGATACCGTGTGGGCATCAACCTTTGTAAGGATCTGTGGTCCTGGCCTGAGGTCAGCGGCGAGTGCGATCAAATCATCCGCATTCCAGTCAGGCAGGTACAGGCTTGCGATGGTCTCGCGGGGCAGATCGTTCCAGCGTAATACAAGTTCATCATAACGCGTCTGTTGGTTGGCATTTGTCGCCAATGCCTTGAATTCACCCACGGCGGTCGATGCCGAGGATTTCAGAAGGAACGTATGTTGTACCCGGTGCGTGGCCGCGCTGCCGGGGTTGTCGCTTTCGACGATGGCCAGATTCTTTTGTGCCAGGTGGTCGCTTGCTGCCGGGGTAGTCCCGTTCGAGATGGGGTCGGCCGTCCCGGGCTGAAAACGCACCTCCGCCACCAGACACTGATGAATACCTCGTACGTGCTGCATGATCGGCACCCGGCCCGTGAAAGGTCCGTCGGATCCGGATGGTATTTCCGTCGGAAACTGAGGGTCGGTTTGATTGAAGTCGAGCCAGCAACCAAAGTAGCTATGTGCCTCCATCGCTCCGGCATGCACCAGCGTGTGTTTATTGGTATCGTCCGGTTGTGTCGTCATGCTATGGATAGAGGTGTCCACGCGCCGTTCGGCGAAATAC
>QKDP01000149.1 GCA_003252055.1 Desulfobacter postgatei
ACCGACAAATGCTCCATCATGGCAATCGCAAGGCCCATATTGCCTTCACTGTTCTCAAAATCAATGGGATTGACCTTATGGGGCATTGTGGATGATCCGGTTTCTCCTTCCTTAACCCGCTGTTTGAAATATCCTAAACTGATATAGCCCCACATGTCGCGGTCGAAATCAATCATCACCGCCGCAGCCCGGACCATGGCATGAAGCACCTTGGACAGGGCCGTGTTTGGATTTATCTGGGTGGTGAATAAAATAGGTTCAAGATACAGGTGATCCCGGATAAACCGTTCAGATGCGGCCATCCAGTCAATTTCAGGAAACGCAAACACATGGGCGTTGTAATTGCCCGTGGCCCCGTTTATTTTGGCCTGGATTGTCGTGCTTTCCAGAACCTGAATTTCCTGGTTCAAGCGCCAGGCAAAATTGACAAACTCCTTTCCAGGGGTCGTGGGGGTAGCAGGTTGTCCATGGGTGCGGGACATCATTGGGACGCTTTTATAAACCAGGGCTTTTTTCTCAATTTCCGCCACAAAGGTTTTAAGCAGTTCCACCACCAGATCCTTGCCTTTTTTAAGCATAAGTCCATATGCTGTATTATTGATGTCTTCGGAAGTGCATGCAAAATGAACCCATTCCCGTATTGGGGACAACCCGGCTGCATCCAGTTTTTCCTTAATAAAATATTCCACGGCTTTTACATCGTGGTTGGTCCGGGACTCTATCTCCTTGACCCTGAGCGCATAATCCTCATTAAAATCATTTATCAAAACCCCCAGACCTGATAAATCCAAAGCCTGGTCAGCCTGTACAACCTCATGGACCTTTAAATCCGTTATCAGAAATTTCAGCCACTCAAGTTCAACGTGAATCCTGTGATGAATCAGTCCGGATTCACTGAAAATATTTGAAAGAACACCGGTAAGGCGGGCATAACGTCCGTCTATGGGCGTGATGGATAACACCTGGTTCATTTTCTCTCCATGATGAATAGATATTAAAGATACGGTCGCCATAATATGACCATCCTGTTGATTTTGTATTAAAATACAATAACAAATCATCCTTATCTTGACAATCCTGAAGAATTTAAAGTATTTTACGAACCTGTTTTTATTAATCTTTCAGGAAGCAACCTTTATGTGGAGCAGGAGTAAATAGTTATTATGGCACTGACCAAAACTATTATTGCAGAAAAAATACAAAATGAACTGAACCTGTCAAGGACCGTTGCCTATGATGTCATGGAAGAATTTCTTGAAATTATAAAAGAAACCATTGCAGGCGGTGAAGATATTATGATTTCAGGTTTCGGCAAATTTTGTGTAAATGAAAAAAAAGCAAGAAAGGGACGCAACCCTGCAACGGATGAGGAGATGACCCTTCCGGCCAGGCGGGTTGTCACCTTTAAATGTTCCGGAAAACTTCGGGATTTGATTAATTCCGACGCCTAATAGAACGATGTTATTATCTGACCAGACGATCACCAACATTATTCTTGTTACGATCATTGTTGATTTTACAATGAATTTTGTGGCTGATCGTCTGAACATCGGCAAACTTACAACACATCTGCCTGAAAAATTTTCAGATGTATATGACCAAAAACGGTATGAACAGTCCCAGCATTACCTTAGGGCCACCACCCGATTCAGAACGATCACGGCGACCATTGATCTTGGGATTCTTTTAGCGTTCTGGTTTCTGGGCGGATTCGGTGCCCTTGATGATTTTGTCAGGGGAACCGGATGGTCTTCTCTTGGCTGCGGCCTTTTATTTATCGGAATTCTTGCAGGATGCAAATTCATTACATCCCTGCCCTTTTCCATCTATTCCACCTTTGTCATTGAAAAAAAATTTGGTTTTAATAAAACCACACCAAAACTTTTTGTTCTGGATCTGATAAAATCCATAATTTTATCCCTGATCCTGGGCATCCCCTTGTTGTCTGCCATATTCTGGTTTCTGGAAAGTACGGGGCCATGGGCCTGGCTGATCTGCTGGGCAGTGACCACATGTTTTATTCTGGCGGTGCAATACATTGTTCCCACATGGATCATGCCTTTGTTCAATACGTTCACCCCGCTTGAAGACGGTGAGTTAAAAGACAAACTTTTTGCCTACGCGAAACGTATTGATTTTCCTTTGACCCGGATTTTTGTCATGGACGGTTCCAAGCGCAGCACCAAGTCCAATGCATTTTTCACAGGCTTTGGAAAAAATAAACGCATTGTACTGTTTGACACACTGATCAACGCCCATACCCCGGACGAACTTCTGGCTGTCCTTGCCCATGAAATGGGACATTTTAAAAAAAAGCATATCCGGCGCCGTCTGATTTTCGGCATTGTTCAGATGGGTGTTATTTTTTACCTTCTGTCTTTATTTATCACCCAGCAAAGCCTTTTCACGGCATTTTATGTGGATACGCCTTCCATATATGCCGGTCTTGTTTTTTTCAGTATTCTTTTTTCCCCGGTTGACCTGATCATCTCCATTATCATGCAGTTCTTCTCAAGAAAGGATGAATACCAGGCAGACCGCTTTGCCGCTTTGACAACAAAAAAGGCCGGGGCCTTGATAACAGCTTTAAAAAAACTCAGTGCCGATAATCTTGCCAACCTTACCCCGCACCCCTTTTATGTGTTTTTAAATTACTCCCATCCGCCATTGGCCCAGCGCATTTCAGCCATGGAAAAAATTGAAGGCGCGGTGTAATACCATGGAACGGATTTTAGTGTTTTCGGATATTCACGGCAGTTTCCCGGCCTGGTTGACGGTAAAAGCATTAGCCTGCCCCGGTGATGCCGTTGCCATTGCAGGGGATTTGTTTGATACCAGGTATGGCAGCTACAATGAGCCGGATTTTGCCCCGG
>QKDP01000379.1 GCA_003252055.1 Desulfobacter postgatei
TTTTCTGAAATCTTTTTCTGTTTTGACAGGTTTGCCGAAAAATTCAATGGTGCCCGAAGATGGGGTGAGCAACCCCATGATAATATGAAACAGGGTGGTTTTTCCGCTGCCGTTGGGACCCATTAAACCAATGCGGTCCCCTTTGTTGATCTCAAGACACAGATTGTCTAAAACCCGGTCCTGGCCCGGGTAGCTGAAACTGATGTTTTCAAGGCGCAGGATGGCAGCAGAGGTTGTCATAGTGTGATCTCCATAAAAATCAGGCAGGCTGTGGCTGTCAGGGCCGCCAAAGTCCAGATTTTGTCTGCAGGGGAAAGGGAAAATTCATGCAAACAGATAAATCTGCCTGAAAATCCCCTACATTTCATGGCATTATACACCCTTTGGGCTCTGGCCGATGCCCGGACAAAGAGCATGCCGCAAAGATAGGCATAGGTCCGGTAGGTGTGCATATCGGTCCGGGGGCGAAAACCGCGCAGTTTTGCCGCCCGGACCAGGCGCCGGTACTCCTGTTCAATGACAAAAATATATCGGTAAGTTAACAGCAGCAGATGCACAAGCTTTTCAGGAAGTTTGAAAAAATTCAAGGCATAGCCCAGGGTGCTGAAATCCATGGTGGTGATCAGGGCGATGAACACCAGCAGAATGGCATTGGATTTAATGCTGATTGCCGTACACAGGTCAATGCCCTGTCTGGTGGCGCCAAGTTCTCCGATCCGCCAGACCACATTTCCGTCATACGTAAAAGGTAAAATCGCCCATAAAAACAGCAGAAAGCCCCAGATGACCAGCAGGCGCTTGAACACTTGGACAAGGTTCAGGCGGGCCCATAACACCAGAATCACGGAAAGTCCCAGTCCTGCCCAGAGCATTGGCATTTTCCGGCCAAGGGCAATAACAAAGCACAGCAGGGTGGCTGCGACCACCCTGCATCTGGGATCGGTTTTGTGAATAAATGAATGGCCGGAAGCAAAGATCTCTTCAATCATGGAATGGTTTTATCACGATTTTTTTCTGCGTGATGAAAAATACATGGCCACACCCATCAGGCCGAATATGTATCCGATACCCCCAAGAATTTCATTCATGGACGGGCCTTTCTGCTCCAGATCTGCCATCATTTTTGTCAATGGTGTGATTTTTTTATTTAACGCCTTTGTTACGGCTTTTTCCACAATGGATTCTAACTGGGCCGGATCAATGGAGCCTGCTGCCTGCACCACCTGCCCGGAATCCGGCTTTGTCTCGGGTACAGGCGCTGGTGCCCCTTGATCCCGGGTGCTTGCGGCCGCAGCGGTTTCTCCCAAATCTTCAAGGGGAATAGTCCATTCGCCCTTGTGTCCCATTCCGGCAATGAGTTCAATGCGCATGGCCGTTTTTTCAGGAATCGGGAATGAAAAATCCCCTTTTTCATTGGTCTGGGTGCGTAAAAGTTCTTTTCCGTTTACGTCCCAGACAATAATTTGTGCGTTTTGGGCCTTTTTCCCGCCGCTGAATTTGCTTTCACCCAAAACAGTCTCTCCTTCCACCCACGCAAAAACCGTGACTTTATGTGCCAGGGCATTGCCGCTTGAAAGCATGAAAAAGAGCATCAGACAGGAAAGTTTTATAAAATATTTTCGATACATCATTATCGCTGACCATTAAAAAGTATTCGTAATATGCTGATTATACCTGTTTTTCAACCATTATTGTTTTGCTGTCCAATGCGGCCTGCTGCTGTGCCGCAGACCATTCGGGCAGAAGTTCGGGCTGCACCTTTTTAAGAAAACTGACACAGAAAACCGCCACAAGGCCCTCGATGAACATGACCGGAAGATGGGCTATAATAACGGCCCAGGCTACCTCTAAAAAACTTTCCTGGGTAAACATCAGGGCTGTGCCCACAAGCAGACTGCTGAAAAAAACGCTTAAAAATCCGCAGGCAAAAGAGGCGGCATAGGATATCATGCCCGGTTTGTGGACAAATCCTGCAAACAGATAATAACAGACCACTGCTGGTGTGGCCATGATAACCGTGTTGACCCCCAGGGTGGTGATCCCGCCGAACTGGAACAGTACACCCTGGAGCAAAAGCGCAATCAAAATGGCGGGAAAGGCGACCCATCCAAGCATCAGCCCAAGGATCCCGTTGAGAATCAAATGGGCACTGGAAGGCCCGATGGGCACATGAATCAGGGATGCCACAAAAAAGGCGGCCGACAAAATAGCCGTCTGGGGAATTTTATCTTCTTTAAGTTTTTTCAAGCCCACGGCGGTTGCGGCTGCGGCCAGCACCATCCCGGACCCTAAAACCGGCGCGGAAAGAACACCTTCAGAAATATGCATAATACCTTCTTATCACCCGAACACTATTTTGTTTTCCAGGCTTCGAATTTTACCCAGATAACGGCACCCAACTCAACACCCTTATCCTGCTCATCCGCTTTAAGGGTAAAATCAGCTTCATTAAGCGCAGCAAATCCCCACCAGCCGGCTTTGGGTGCAGCATAGGTGAAAACTCCGTTTGCATCAGCCTTGATGGTCTGGGTTACCATATAATCGGTGGGTGCTTCGGATTTGCCGTCTTCGTTGTAGTATTCCACTTCAACTTCTGCGTAAGGGACCGCTTTGCCGTCCAATTTTACGATGCCCTGGAACACATTGCCGGCATATTGTGCAAAAGGTTTGGACAAGGGTACGATTTCTGTTTTCAGCCCGATCTCTTGGTCCCATCCTTCGTCATCCCCAAAAGCAGTGACTACGGTTTTGGTGTAATGAATGATAAAGCAGTCTTCGGCAGGTTCCCAATAGGGTACGGGCTCCATGTAGAACATGTAAACACCGGGTCTTTTGATTTTGTAATCTGTTTTCCAGGCCGTGTGATCCATAAC
>QKDP01000194.1 GCA_003252055.1 Desulfobacter postgatei
CGTAAATGAAAAAGGTGGAAAAGAAAAACCATCCCGTAACAATGAGAAAAAGGGATATAACAATATACGCAACGGGTGAAATAAAATAGTCTTTAAATTCTTTTAAGGCGATGGTTTTGATCGGTGTCATTAGGCGCTCTCCCGTGTCAGTTCGTGGAAGATTTTTTCAAGGGCTAAAGATTGTCTTGCAAGTTCGGTGACAATCCAGTCGGTTTTTTTAATGGAGAGATAAAGGTCCTGGCGAATGTCTTTATCTTCTTTGCAGCACAGTTCAAAGCTTATGCCTTCGCTTGCCGGTGTGTCTGTCACAGTGATGTCAAGGCTTGAATCAAAGGCTTTAAGATGGTCAAGGGCCGCCGGTATCTGCGCATTCTGCAGTGTCAGGCGGACCACGCTGCGGTTCCGGGCATTTTGTTTTAAGTGCTCGGTGCTGTCGTCAGCCACTTTTTTGCCTTTGTTGATGATGGCGATCCTGTCGCAAGTGGCTTCTGCCTCGGAAAGGATATGGGTGGAAAAGATAATGGTTTTTTCCCTGCCAATTCCTTTGATGATATCACGGATCTCTGCGATCTGGTTGGGGTCAAGGCCCGAGGTGGGTTCGTCAAGGATCAGGATATCCGGGTCGGACATCATGGCATGGGCTAAGCCCACCCGCTGGCGAAGCCCCTTGGACAGATTGCCGATGGGTTTGGCCATGATACCGGACAGCCCGCACAGCCTGCTCAATTCCCTGAACCGGGACAGCCTGCGCTTAGAGTCATCCATCCCTTTAAGCCGTGCCACATAATCCAGGTAATCATATACCAGCATATTGTGGTATAAAGGCGCGGATTCAGGCAGATACCCGATCATGGATTTTATTTTAAGGGTGTCTTCCGGCATTTTAAGGTCATTGATCCTAATGGTACCGGATGTGGGGGTATAAAACCCTGTGAGCATCCTCAATGTGGTTGTTTTGCCGGCCCCGTTGGGGCCGAGAAGGCCAAGTATCCGGCCGGGTTCAATGGTGAGGCTGATGTCGTCAACCGCACAGAAATCACCGTAATACTTGGTCAGGTTCTGAACATCAATCAATGTCTTCTCCTAAAAATCTTCAAGTACTTTGCTTTTTTCAAGGAACGCATCCACGTCCTGGGCTGTTCGTCTCATATGGTCTATCAGTTTTTCAAGATGCCGGCAGAAGGGGTCCTCTTCGCCTAGAGTCAGTGCCGATTCTCGGTAAAACGAAAGAAAGTCGTTAAAACGGCTTTTTAAATTTTTGGCCAGTTTTTTTCGTTCTTCATGCCTGATTTTTTCAGCCTGGATAACGGATTCCAGTTTTTTGATGGAATACTCAACAAGTGCATCCCGGGGCATGTTATAGGTTTCGGAGATGGACGTCAATGCTTCAATGGTTTTACGGCTGAGTACAAAGGTTTTCTGCTTTCTGTCCAGCTGCTTGAACTGGCGTATCCGGATGGTCCGGGCCAACTGATCTAGGGCCGCATGGTCTTCAATGATATGATCAAACAGCGATTTTTGCTTGATGCCCATGTGAACAGCCACAAGGCCGATGGCATCAATGGCTTTCTGAGAGAGTTTGAATGTTGCCCTGACCGATTGTTTGCCCCTTAAATCAAACATGGATAGTTCGGCAAAGGGGTCATTGGATTTCGCCATGTGTTCTCCTTTTCAGGACGCCGTATTATTTCGGTTTAGTAGTCCAAAAAAGTAATGCGGATTTATTATGGCTGCGTATGTTAGCTTAAACGGTAAACCGGATCAATAGTTAATGACTGGATGACCAAAATGTAATTTAGGCTCTTAGGGACTCGGAAAAACAAAGCTTAAGAAAAAGCTTGTCGGGTAGGGGATCAAAGGATTCTGCCGGTATTACGCTCCACACGTATGGCCCGGTCATCATACAAACGTTCCATGTAATAATCCTTCACATTAGTGATTTCCAAGTCCGGCAGGCCGTTCTGGTTCATCCAGGCCCGGATTTTTGGAATCTGGGCAGGATCACAGGCCCGGGCCGTAAAAATTTTAACCCGGATGCCGTTGTCCACCATGCGTCGGACCGTATCGACCATGGCCGGTATGGGTGCACCGATGCGATCAAGGGTTGAGGTCGCGTCCCAGACCGCCAGGGTTCCGTCCAGATCCACGCCGTACCAGGGTCCGGGGGGGGCGGCATCTGATACGGCATCTGAATTGCCGGACGAATTCTGAACACTGCCTGTTAAAAATTTTTTTATGGCTGACAGCATGACGCCTTCCCCTTAGAGCCTGTTTGGTAATTCGGGGATCGAAGCGAAATCTCATGAAAATGAGATTTCGCTTCGATCCCTCCTTTTATCTGCCGGATATAGCGGAGGGAAACAGACTGTTGGTTTTGCCGGTGATATAATAGGCTGCAAGCCCGGCCCATTCAGTTGCTGCCATGACCAGGCTTTCCAGGTTTCCGGAAAAATTAAGGTTTAACTCTATCTTTTTGTCAGGTCGGGTAAAATGGTCCACGGGATAGGGAATCACGGGCCAGTCAAGCCGGTTAAACACCCCGACAGACCGGGGAATGTGTGCGGCTGTGGTGACAAGCACCCAGGTTTGCCCGGGTTCAGGGTGAGCCAGGGTTTTTGCAAACAGTCCGTTTTCATACGTATTTCGAGATTGGTCCTCAAATATCACGCCTGAAGTATCCAGGCCCATATCCATAAAAACCTGGCGGGCTGTATTTGCATCGCTCCATTCCTGGTGCCTATGGCTTCCGGATCCGCCGGTGAAAAGATGCACCGCATCCGGATATGCCCTGACAAGACGGGCAAACCCAATATACCGGTCAGCGGCATCCTTTATTTCGGGTTGATGCCACATCTGGGTCAGAAGATTTTT
>QKDP01000281.1 GCA_003252055.1 Desulfobacter postgatei
ATCCGGCTGCTCAAGCATGTTTTTTCACCTGAAGAGGCAGCCATCGCCACCTGCCTGAGCCATGAGCCCCAACCTGTGGAAGTCATTTTCGATCGGGCCATCCATATGGTTCCATCCATGGACGCGTTGAAAGAGCATCTCACAGCCATGGTCAAAAAAGGGGGCATTGAATTTTACCAAAAAAACAACCGGAATGTTTATGCAAACGTTCCTTTGGTGGTAGGGATTTACGAACTTCAGGTCAACCGCCTCACACCTGAATTTATCCGGGATTTTAAGGCCTATACATCTGAAAAACGTTTTGGCATCTCCTTTCTCGGCACGGGCCGGTCACAGATGAGGACTATCCCCGTCAATAAAAGCATTGCCCCGGACCTGCCGGCAGCAGAGTATGACCAGATTCTTTACCTTCTTGAAAAGGCAGACCCGCCGTTTGTGGTTCTGCCGTGTATCTGCAGGAAAAAGAAAGCACTGCAGGGGATGCTTTGCAAACAAACCAGGCGGGAGGAGACCTGTATGGCCATGGGCAGCATTGCCCAGACCCTGATTAAAATGGAACTGGGCCGGCAGATAACAAAGGCTGAAGTCATGGAAGTCATCAGCCGGAACCAGGAAGAGGGCCTGGTTCTCCAGCCCTCTAACACCCGGAAGATTGAATTCTTATGTTCCTGCTGCGGCTGTTGTTGTTCAATGCTGAGCCTGCACAAAGAACTGCCCCTGCCCCTGGATTTCTGGGAGACAGGGTTCAGGGCGGAACTATCCACTGATTCTTGCGCGGGCTGCGGACAATGTGCAGATAAATGTCCCGTCCAGGCCCTGTCCTTTCTCGAACTGGCCAACGAACAAAAGAAAAAAGCCAGGCCGTTTATTGATCCGGACCGCTGCATCGGCTGCGGCCAGTGCGTTGCCGCATGCAGGCCCGGGGCGCTGTCGCTTGTTCCCAGGCCCAGGCAGTCCCCGCCCCCGATAAACCGAGAGGAACTGAACGCTGAACTGCTGGCCCACAAAAACCAGCCTCTGGCCCGAACCCGGGTGATCGGGAAACTGGCCAAAGGAATTATTGTGAAACGGGATCTTCGCCTACTGAAAAACTGACCTGACTTAAAAGACCGCAACAGCAGGCCCTTGTCCCTGTCCCCCCCGGGGGATTCCCGAGCAGATTTCAGCAGCGTTTTTTTCAGGAAGACTTCAGGCAAGGAAGCGGTTGATTACAAACAAAAATAGATTACTGGTATAAGCTGAAATATGCTTTTACCGACACTCACTTCAAGTGGCCGATGGTCCTCCAATCCAAACCAAGGAATTCTGCAGCCTTTCTGTCGATCTCTTTTGCATCGTACCCTGCCAGTATCTTGTTGACAGGCGGATTGCATCTCTCTCCGCCCAAATGAAATTCTGCAAGACCAACGGAGGCATCCAGAATAGACAGATGAGGCGGTACGTGGTGATACAAATCAATGATGGACTCGTGTACTTTATTATGGAAAACAGCTTTTTTCCATGAACCATATATACCGCTGTAGTATGCCGGCGGGAGAAGACCCATCATGTTTTTCATTGCTCCGGTTATATCGGCTATCGAATGGGCTTTTAATACCGGCAAGGATATGATGTAATGGTCGTCAATCAGTGTCGGGAGATACAGATCCTTATGTACGATGCAATGGCTGTTTGTATATAATTTGTTTTCTACGTGATTCAGGTCAACAAGTTTGATATTGTAGCCCTTTTCCAGATAGGTGTAGCCAAGCATGTCAAATACATCTGGTGTTTCATAGTTGGGGGAACCGCAGCCGTCACCAACAACGATCTCGGCATCTGAAAATCGGCGGATATACTTAATAAGGGCTTCGCACATTTTCGGATGCGTTGTAACCGGATGAGGGGAAGTGTTTACCAGGTTTGGCTTTATCAGAATCTTGCTGTATTTCCTGATGCTGTCAGGGGTATTGATCTCATCTAAGACTTTGGCAACAGATTGATCATAGGATTCAAAGGTGATACATGCATAGGACATAATTTTCACTCCGGGCTGCTAATCATAATTACCGTAGGTAACCCCCCTACCCTCTTACAATCCTGAAATCAAGTTCCTCAAGGTAGATGGAAAGTTCCGTTGATCATCCTCATATTCAATTCATCAGCAGTTCTTGCAATGCTGTTTGTCTTTTACTGATATCCTGGTTTTTAACTGCCATAGCCATTGCACGCCGGGTCCCCACAAATACAGCCAGTTTTTTTGCCCGGGTTATCCCGGTATATATAAGATTCCGAAACAACATTTTAAAATGCTGCGTTAAAATGGGGATAATCACAACCTCAAACTCACTGCCCTGGGATTTATGTATGGTGATGGCATAGGCTAAATCCAGTTCCATGATATCGGTTTGTTTGTAATAAACCAGTCGGTAATCAGGGAAAAACGCAACCGTACAGGTCAGATCTATGTTGTCAATATCCTGAATCACACCAATGTCGCCGTTAAATACCCCCAGATCATAATTATTACGCCGGTGAATCACTCTATCTCCAATCCTGAACATACATGGGCTCATACCCCAACTTAGTGCCGGTCCAGCTTGCCTGGCGCAGAGTGATAACGTATAATATTTTCTATCCACGTGAATCTATACACCTCTTCACAGACAGATCAGTGAAGAAAAAAGAGGCTGCATACTGTGGAGGCCGTCACCCACATCAAGATGCCGTAGAGCCAATTGCTCTGGATGATCAGTTTAGGTGACACCTGGTACCGGCTAACCAACGCCAGTCCGACGCCGGACAATGGACTGCTGGCCGTTGATATGGCCCAGCAGCTGAGAAACAGAAAGCCCAGTTGAGAAGGATTCGGGTTGAGCGGAATAAGCAG
>QKDP01000314.1 GCA_003252055.1 Desulfobacter postgatei
GACTGATCCAGACCGCCCAGTCATTTGACCTGATCCAGCCGGTGGCACCAGACCTCAAACTGGATCTTTACTGCCGGGTTTTAGATATGACCCGGACAGAAAAAGGCATCATCTCCCGGTTTCTCATGGAAGCGGCCGTGGCAGAGAATAATCCCGAAGCCAGGGCCTTTTCAAAACCAGAGGAAAAAGAGTTGGTGTGGCAGGGAACGGCCACCTATCTGACCCGGTCCAAAACCAAGACGCCAAAGGAGAAAAAGCAGCCATTCCAAGACACGCCTCTGCCGGTGAAGAAAATCATTGAGGTGCCCGGCAATACAGGCCGGCGTTATGCGGCCGTATCCCGGGATCTCAACCCCCTACACCTTTATACCTGGACAGCCCGGCCCATGGGCTTTAAACAACCCATTGCCCACGGCATCTGGAGCATGGCCCAGGCTGGCGCAAGCCTTGAAAAGGCTGCAGGCTATCCAAAACTCACGGGCATGGACGGGTCCCTGAAACTGCCGATTTTCATGCCTGCCCGGATCACCCTTGGATATGTTTTTTCGGAAACGAATGCTCTGTTTGAACTGCGGGACAAGGCAAAAGGCGTACCGCACCTGAAAGGCAGTTTCCGCTTTTCTTCAGAAGGGATCTGATACCGGGTAAAACCTGAAAGGAAATTATGGGGTCTGCCTTTGCTCTGGCATGCGCATTTTTCTGGGCCTTTGCCGTTATCCTGTTTAAAAAAGCAGGAGAGAGATTCTCGCCCATTGCCCTGAATATTTATAAAAGTGTTGTGGCCATGGTGCTGGTCGGTCTGACCATGGTCGTGATGGGCATCCCTTTTTTTCCCGATGCGGCACCGCGTGTATGGTGGGTTCTTGCCTTGTCGGGATTACTTGGCATTACCCTGGCCGACATATTTTTTTTTATTGCCCTGAACCGCCTGGGTGCCGGCATGGTGGCGGTGGTGGAGTGCCTCTATCTGCCTGGCGTTCTCGGATTTTCCTATATCCTCTTAGGAGAACGCATGGGTGTTTTGGGGATCATCGGCAGTGGTCTCGTCCTTTGTGCCATACTGGTGGGGGCTGTTCCCCTAAAGGATTTAAACCCCGGAACCATAGGCAAAGGCCCAAATCTGTGGGGGCTTTGTGCGGGGATCCTTGCCATGATGTTCATGGCATTGGGCATTGTTATTGCCAAGGATGTACTGGACCAGGCCGATGTATTCTGGGCCACCTTTATCAGGGTGGCGGCCGGGGTTCTCGGCCTTGTACCCATTGTGCTGTGCCACCCGGAACGAATGCGGTTTGCCAGAGAGCTTAAATTTTCAAACGCCTGGCTCAATGCCTTTCCGGCAACGGTGACCGGCAACTATATTGCCCTGCTACTCTGGGTGGCGGGGATGAAGTACACTACCGCATCCAGGGCCGGGGTGTTAAACCAGATGTCCACCATCTTTATTTTTATCCTGGCCACGGTATGGCTTAAGGAAAAAATGACGGCCCAGCGGCTGGCCGCCATTGTATTGGCAGTAACCGGGGCATATTTTGTAATTTTTAGTGTTTGAACAAAAAGTCACCCATCCGCGGCGTCGCAGAAAAATTTGCAATCCTCACAACCCTAAAGGTTGCTCCGGTTGCAAATTTTTCTGCGCCTTGCATCTGGGCAACTTTTCGTCCAAACACAGAGCCTTCGTTCAGGCACTAATTGAGCAGTCTGAACTGAGCCAGAAATACCAGGATGCCTGCAATATAACCAAGAACTGCCAGCCCGCTGATTTTTTTCACGTACCAGAAAAAATTAATTTTCTCCAGGCCCATGGCAGCAACCCCTGCAGCCGAACCAATGATCAGCAAAGAACCGCCGGTTCCGGCACAGAAAGCCAGGAAGGTCCACAAAAAATTATCTGTGGTAAACTGATGGATATCATACATCCCCATTGATGCGGCCACCAGGGGCACATTGTCAATGATTGCGCTGATAACACCGATCACCGTAACAATAATGCTTTGCTGCCCAATGGTCTGGTTAAGCCAGGTGGCCAGTGTGCCCAGAATATGCGTATCTTCCAGGGTTGCCACCGCCAACAGGATACCAACAAAGAAGATAATGGAGGCCATATCGATTTGGGTCAGGGCATGAACCATGGTCAAAGGCTGTTTTTCCTCGTCAGACTTATGCCTGTGAACAAGCTCTCCCACCAGCCAAAGGACCCCAAGGCCGCACAGGATACCCATAAAAGGCGGCAAATGAGTGATTTCTTTGAACACCGGCACCATGATCAATGACCCTAAGCCCACAGTAAACATCAAATTACGTTCGAATTTTGTGGTTATCTCAGGGCCGGCCGGTTCAGCCTTTTTCCCCACGGTTTTCCCCCGCAGCATAAAGCTGACAAAAATCAACGGAATACCAAGATTGACAGCAGACGCCAGGAAAACCGATTTAACCACCCCCATGGAGCTGATCTGGCCGCCGATCCAGAGCATGGTTGTGGTAACATCACCAATGGGAGACCAGGCCCCGCCGGCATTGGCGGCAATAACAATGACGCCTGCAAAAAACAACCGGTCATCATGGTTGTCCAAAAGTTTTTTGGTCAATGACACCATGACAATGGTGGTGGTCAGGTTATCCAGCATGGCACTGAGAAAAAAGGTGACAAGACCAATGAGCACAATTAAAACACTCTGGCTGGTGGTGGTAATCCGCGAGGTGATCACTTCAAAGCCGTCATGGGAATCCACCAGTTCAACAATGGTCATGGCACCGAGCAGAAAAAAGATAATCTGGGCAGTGGCTGCAAGATTCTCATTGAGCTGTTCTGTTATAAGGTGGTGATTGCCTGTGGCAACAGCGTAAATGGTCCACATCATGCCGGCACCCAGCAGGGCTGAGGCTGACTTGTTTACCCTGAGCCGATGCTCAAATGCGATGGCGGAATAGGCCAGAACAAACACAACAATTAATAGCGTATGCATAACGCCTCCTTAAAACTTAAAAAAACAACCAGCAAATATATAACACCGTACTTTTTTTAAATGTGTTTAAAAAATGGGCATTTTTCTCTACAATGCGCAGCCATCCGATAAGATGGATTAAATCATAGTCTATGGCAAATGAATTGATACTATTTTTCTTGCTCCTGCTCGAATTCATAGCTTAGAGCAAGAGCAGGCGCAAGATTAAGAGCAAGAATTAAAGGAGACCCTCTATGTTTGACTACCCCTCATACCTGAAACAGCTGACAGCAGGAGAACCGGTCAACAACCCTTTTCTGGATTTTTTACAGATAAAGGTTGAAGCCGTTGAAAAAGGATATGCCCGGCTCAGCATGGAAGTCCGGCCCGAATTTCTCCAGGGCGCCGGGATCATGCAGGGCGGTTTAGGCATTGCCCTGTCCAGTGAAGCAGCCGCCCATGCGGTGATGACCACCCTGGCACCAGGCGAAAACCTGACAACCATTGAACTGAAAAACAACTTTCTTTCCATGGCGTCCAAGGGCCGTCTGACCGCCGAAGCCACGGTATTCAAACGGGGCCGAACCCTTGTCATTGTAGACTGTATAGTCAAAGATGACACAGGAAAAGATATTTCAAGAAGCAGTGCCACCCTGATGGTGATACCGCCCAATGCGGATTAATGGGGAAAGGCCGTACCTATCAATTTGCCAGCTACGGCCCCCTTGGCCTGAATCACCTTTTGATTTCATAAAACATATTTTTGGCGGCAAAGGTTTTGGCATTTCCCGCATAGTGGTTGGACGATTTTTTCATCATCTGTTCAATTTTTTCTTTGTCTTCATAGGTCTTTTTCACCTTTCCCGGGGATCCGATGACAAGGGAGTACGGCGGAATAATTGTTTTTTCCAGGACCACCGCGCCCGCCGCGATAACAGATCCGGTTCCGATGACTGCCTGATTCATTACAGTGGCACCCATACCGATCAGACAGTCATCCTCAATGGTGCAGCCATGGAGGCAGCATTGATGGCCGATGGTGACACCGTTGCCGACCGTTAAAGGGATGCCCTCATCCGCATGGCACATGGACAGGTCCTGGATATTTGTCCTTTCACCAATGGTGATTGCGGCTGTATCTCCCCGCATAACCGTTTGAAACCAGACCGAGGAGTCCTGGCCGATATGCACATCACCGATGATTTGAGCCGTTGGGGCAATAAATACGGAATCATGAATTTGAGGCTTGATATTTTTGTATGCGTATAAAGTCATTATGTCTATCTCTCCTTATAACATTCTGTTGAATTTTTTGTTCAGGGTCTATATTTTAATTTTATCAGAATAGTACCTGCCGTCCCAAAAGTACAACCCAAGAAAAGGAAAAATTATGGGCAGGTCCCATGGAGAATAAAAAAAAAGACCCGGTCAACCGGTTTTTGTCTGATGCCCGGTCCAGGACCCAAACCCACGATATTGACATGCTGATTTTCGGCAACGAGGCCGCAGACCTGGATTCCGTGGTTTCTGCCATTGGTCTGGCCTGGGTGCTGGGAAACGGCAAAAAACCCTGTGCGGCATTGCCTTTGATTCCCATCAAAAGAGACGATTTCCGCCTGAAAACGGAAAGCCGATGGGTGCTCTCCCAGACAGGTATTGATGCGGAAAACCTTTTTTTCCTGGACGATGCCCTGCCATTGGATACACTCATGTCCCGGGTCAGGGGACTGGCCCTGGTGGACCATAACCGGCTGGCAAATGGTTTTTCAAAATACGAAGAAAAAGTCAGGCTCATCATGGATCACCATGAAGACTTGAAGCTGTACCCCAATGCCCTGCGCCGGATTGAACCTGTTGGTTCCTGTGCCACCCTGGTGGGCGAAGACCTGATCCATGGTCGTTGCGGGGGCGCTGCAGGGAAAATTCCGGGAAGCCTGGCCGCCCTTTTGTTAGGGGCCATTCTGATTGACACCGTCAACCTTGACCCCAGCGCCGGACGGGCAACCCCCAGGGACCATGCCGTGGCAGGTCATCTTCAGGCCATCGCCGGCCTGGACACAGACAGTTTTTACCAGGGAATCCGTGCAGCCAAATCAGACATCCGGGAAATGAACACAAGGGATCTGCTCAGACGGGACTGCAAGACATTTCAATTCAACAAGGTAAGCTGCACCGTTGCATCGGTGCCTTTGGCCCTTGAGCAATGGATGGTCAGGGACATGGGGCTTGCCAACGGTATTGAAACCTATGCCGGGGAAGTGCAGGCAGATATTTTGATGACCATGAACACCCAGCGCACTCCTGAATTTTCAAGGGGGATTGCAGTGTTCTGCAAATCCCCCGTTCTTTTCACAACCATTTCCGCCATGCTGGCATTCCATCTTGACCTGGAAATAATCTCCCCGCCCCAGGGCTTTGACTGCGGCGATGTTCACTTTTTCCGCCAGGGCAACCTGAGCCTGTCCAGAAAAAAACTTGAGCCTATACTGGACCGGTATCTTTCAAACCTTGAACAACCGTATTGAAACTTGTTTCTATTTTCCTGTTCAAGCCCTGGACATATATTTTCTGGTTTCGGTATTGACCTTGACCATCTCCCCGTTTTCAAGATATTCAGGCACCTGGATTTCAACCCCGTTGGAAAGGGTGGCAGGTTTTGTTCGGGCCGTGGCGCTGGCTCCTTTGATGCCCGGAGCGGTTTGTGTGATTTCAAAAACAAGGGAGGCGGGGATCTCAATGGCCACCAGATTGCCGTCAACGAACATGCCCACAATATCTTCCATGCCGTCGGTGAGCCAGACCAGCTCCTCTTCAATGCTGTCTCCGGCAATCATATACTGGCCGTATTCCACACTGTCCATGAACACATGCAGATCCCCGTCCGGATAGAGGTACTGGACAGGTTTTCTTTGCAGATCTACATCATCGAGCATATCATTGCCTTTGTATGAGTCTTCATATTTCTGCCGGGTCTTGATACTGCTGAACCTGACCTTGTAAAGGGTGACAGCGCCCCTTGCCGACGGGGTTTTTACATCAATATGTTTAACCAGATACGGTTCACCGTTGACCTCCACCACCTGGCCCTTTTTTAAATCACATGCTTTTGGCATACCTGCCTCTCCTCGAATAAAACCTTCATTGCTTTATAAAATTTACGCTTAGGCCCTTGGGCCACGGACTTTTGCCTGTTTACCAGCACAAGGGGTTTAAAGCAAGTTTATATTGCCAACCGCTCAGGCTAACTGCATTTTTAATGAAAGTGCTATTCTTCTTCCGGCTTATGAAGGACCACCAAAGAATCCGGGTCACGGTCTACTATTTGCCGGGCAACTTTAGCCGGAACTATTTCGTAGACACTATCCAGCTTAACAATGGCAAACTGTCCCCGGCCAAGTTTTTGGTCTATTTCATCGTTAACGTAAAATTTTTTTATTTTCTTGCCGACCTTGAAATAGTATGGATCTTCGTACTTACTCAGGTCCAGGTGATTCTCCTCTATTAAAAATGATGGAAATTTTTATGTTAATGGTATATTTAAAAAATTCATATTTTCATTGGTTTATGAGGATAATCCACAAGGGTAGTGCCATAACGCATCATTTAAAAAACCGTAGCCAACTGAAATCACCCAAGAACACGACATAATTTCAAAAAGATGGCTTGTTTTCGTTTAATACGTTTTAAAAAGCAAACCATGGCTCTTAATAAAGATCAAATGGCTGGAATCCCAGAGATTTTGGAGGATTAAATGACGCGAACAAATACAACCGACTGTAGCAGCCATACCAACGACAGCAATAACATTAAAAAATTGAAACGCGGTTTTGCCTACAAGCTCTTTTATCAGCAGGGGGTGTGGCCGCAAAACGCATCTCTCAACGATTACTATCTCGCGGTGAGCTATACGGTGCGGGATAGGATGCAGCAAATGTTTCTCAATTCGATTCGAGAGCTTCAGAAAAGGGAGAATAAAATTGTCGGCTATCTGTCAGCCGAGTTTTTGATGGGACCCCATCTGCACAACAATCTTATCAATCTAGGTCTGTATGATCAGGTATCCCGGGCGGTTGAAGAGTGTGGCCTTGACATCAAGCAGATCATCGACCATGAGGAGGAACCCGGCCTTGGCAACGGCGGTCTTGGCAGACTTGCTGCCTGTTATCTGGATTCCTTGGCAAGTCTTCAGATTCCAGCCATTGGTTATGGTATCCGTTATGAGTTTGGTATGTTCGATCAGGAGATTGAAAACGGATGGCAAAAAGAGCTGGGCGATCGCTGGCTTCATCCCGGCAACCCCTGGGAGTTTAAAAAGGCGCATATGGCGGTGGAGATCGGGTCCGGCGGGCACACGGAGCGGTACACGGACGACCATGGCAACCTGAGGGTTCGCTGGGTTCCGGCAAGAATGGTCAAGGGAATCCCCTACGACACACCGGTTCTGGGGTACCGGGTCAACAACGTAAACCTGCTCAGACTGTGGAGTGCCGAGGCCCCAAAGAGCTTTGACTTTGACGATTTTAATGTTGGTGACTATCAGGGTGCGGTGCATGAGAAAATCATGGCCGAAACCATTACCAAGGTCCTCTATCCCAATGACGAGCAGTTCTGGGGTAAAGAGCTTCGCCTCTTACAGCAGTATTTCTTTGTCAGCTGTTCCATGCAGGACATGGTTCGTATCCATCTGTTTCAATTTCCAAACCTGGACAACTTCCCCGATAAATTTGCAGTCCAGCTCAATGACACCCATCCGGCCATTGCCGTGCCTGAATTTATGCGGCTTCTGATCGATGTTCACCACTATGGTTGGGAGCGGGCATGGGATATAGTCACCCATACCTTTGCCTATACCAACCATACGCTTCTTCCAGAAGCCCTGGAGAAATGGTCGGTAGCCATGCTGGGCCGTTTACTGCCCCGGCACCTGGAGATTATTTATGAAATCAACAGCCGATTCCTCGATCTTGTCCGTATTAAATACCCGGGTGACGTGGACGTGGTACGGCGGATGTCCATCATTGATGAATCAGGAGAGCGTTATGTGCGCATGGCACACCTTGCCTGCATTGGCTGCCACTCAA
This sequence comes from Desulfobacter postgatei, assembly GCA_003252055.1. GTDB lineage: Bacteria > Desulfobacterota > Desulfobacteria > Desulfobacterales > Desulfobacteraceae > Desulfobacter > Desulfobacter postgatei_B. The sequence continues at coordinate 8,027 of QKDP01000314.1, forward strand.
TTAACGGGGTGGCAGAAATCCACACAAGACTATTAAAGAATCATACCCTGACTGATTTTCATCGCTTGTGGCCGGACAAAATTATTAATGTCACCAATGGGGTGACACCCCGCCGCTGGATGGTGCTCAGCAATCCGCGTCTTGCCCGATTGATCAGCTCAGCCATCGGCGATGGCTGGATCACCGATTTGTATAAGCTCCGGAAGTTAGAACCGCTGGTCGATGATCCGGCATTCTGCGAAAAATGGCAGCAGGTCAAATTTGACAACAAGCAGGATATCTGCGCCATGTTCTCCTGCGACTACGGCCCGGTGTTTAATCCCTATGCCCTGTTTGACGTCCAGGTTAAACGGATCCACGAGTATAAACGTCAGCATCTTAACCTCTTGCATATCGTTAACCTGTACCACCGCCTTAAAAGCAATCCTGATCTTGATGTCCCGCCCAGGACATTTATTTTCGGCGGTAAGGCTGCGCCGGGATATACCATGGCCAAACTTATCATAAAGCTTATCAATTCGGTTGCCGAGGTGGTCAACAGAGACCCCGACGTTAATAATCGCCTGCAGGTTCTGTTCATCCCCAACTTCAACGTGCAGATTGGCCATATGGTTTATCCCATGGCCGACTTGAGTGAGCAGATTTCCCTTGCCGGCAAAGAAGCTTCGGGCACGGGTAATATGAAGTTTTCCATAAATGGTGCCTTGACCATCGGAACCCTGGATGGGGCCAATGTGGAGATCCGAGAGGAGGTTGCCCCGGAAAATTTCTTCCTGTTTGGTATGGACGTTAACGAGGTCGAGGATTTGGGAACTGCCGGTTATAATCCCCAGACAATCTACAACCAAAACGAGGGGCTCAAAGCCGCAATTAATCTTATTGCCACGGGTCATTTTTCCCATGGCCATCGGGAGCTGTTCCGGCCTTTGATTGATTCCCTGCTTTATCATGATCCGTATATGGTGCTTGCTGATTATCAATCCTATGTGGACTGCCAGCAGCAAGTGGGGGAAGTATTTCAGGATCCCGGGAGATGGACAAGAATGGCCATACTCAATGCCGCCCGAATGGGAAAATTTTCCTCGGATCGTTCCATTGCCGATTATTACCAGAAAATTTGGAACGTCAAACCCTTCCCGGTTGAGCTCAAGCTGCAGCAATTGCCGGAGAATGGTTTTAAATTTCCCCAACGCGATAAAATTGTGCGCACCTGATTATGAAGGAACTAAGGGCCATGGAAACACTGATTTCGTTTTCACAGAAATCCTGGACAAATTGAACTAAAGCTTCTGCGTGAATCCGCTGGGATAGGCTTCCCACAGTCCATGCAGGAATTTTGTTTTCCAGGCGGGCTTTCTGGTGATGATGGAAGAACAATACATGATCTAACAGCAGGCTCAAGATCAAGGAACTCCGAGATCCATCTTCGCCTGTATGCTTGGTCAATTTGCCCCATCCTTCATGACCTTTCCAGTCCCCAAAAAAAACCTCTATCAACCATCTGACCACTGACCAACTCCTTGATTATTTTAACGACTTGCTCGAAAATTGTTCCTGGAGCGCGGTCAAACTTGATCTCTATGGCCTGAAGTTCTTTAATAATCAACAAATTCAAGCAGAGCTTTATGGAGCAATACAAAAATTCAATCCTTCCCAGTCACCAAAAGGCGCTCTGGGCCATGGAGCAATGCAGGCAAGCGCATGGCCCCCACATGCTGGCGCAATGCACCGATCATGACTGCGGCCAGAGAAGATATATTCCCCACTCCTGTGGTCACCGAAACTGCCCTCATTGCCAGAACCATGAAAGTCAGCAATGGATCGAAAATCAACTGGACAAGCGGCTACCGGTCGAATACTACCTGGTCACCTTCACCCTGCCCAAGCAACTTCGAGCCTTGGCATGGAAGCACCAAAAAATCGTCTATTCCCTGATGTTTGATTGTGTCCAGGATACGTTGAAAACCTTCACCCGGAACGACAAAAAAACTTGGCGGAGAAGCCGGGTTCACTGCCATACTCCACACGCATTCACGAGAGCTTGAGCATCATCCTCATATTCATGTCGTCATGCCCGGGGCAAGCATCAACATGCTGAAAGGTCTATGGAAGAAAAAGACTGGATACCTCTTCAACGAAAGGGCACTGGCAAAGGTTTTCCGGGCAAAAATGCTGGAAGCCTTGGTCGATCAGGGCCTGAAATTGCCCGGGGATTGCCCCCAAAAGTGGGTTGCCCATTGCAAAAACGTTGGCAATGGTGACAAGGCCATCATCTATCTTGGAAGATATCTTTACCGGGGAGTCATTCAGGAAAAGGACATCCTGCGATGCGAAGATGGCATGGTGACCTTCCGCTACCTGCCCGCAAAGTACAAAAAGTACAAAACGCGGACCGTGACTGGAGAAAAGTTTCTTTATCTGCTCATGCCCCATGTCCTGCCCAAGGGCTTTCGTAGAGTCCGGTGTTATGGATTCCTTCATCCCTGCAGCAAGAAACTCATTAAATTTCTTCAGGTAGTACTGCGAGTCAATCCGCTCCGCATGCTTGCCGGCAGACAGAAAGAAAGGCCCTTCATCTCTTCTTACGGCTTATGAAGGACCACCAGCGAATCCGGGTCACGGTCTACTATTTGCCGGGCAACTTTATAATATATCCACCGACTCAGTAGTTCAACCATAATTGACTTTTGAAGCCAGGGTCCCCTTGGGTTTCATTCCTTCTCCTTGCCATCGAAGCCCCCAACCAGGCACGGCCCCAACATGTTGGG
>QKDP01000129.1 GCA_003252055.1 Desulfobacter postgatei
ATCAAAGCCAGCTGGATATCCTTGTGCTTTACCGCCTGCTGTTCCCCTATCGTTGGGTGTCCAAGGCGTCTGTTTTCCGGCTGCCGTTCATTGGGTGGAATATGGCTCTTAACAACGGGGATATTAGACTCAAGCGGGGTGACAAGGACAGTATCAAGACCATGATGGCCGAATGTGAGGCGCTTTTACGGCAAAATATCTCCATTTTTTTATTCCCCGAAGGCACAAGGTCCAAAGACGGCCGTATGGGCAGGTTCAAACCCGGGGCATTTATCCTGGCTAAAAACGCAGGTGTTGACATTCAGCCCATTGCCATCAGCAATACCAATAAGGCGTTGCCTAAATACGCGCGGACCTTTCAAGGGCACACGAAGATGACGGTAAAGGTTCTTGATACCATTCCTTTTTCCCGGTTCAAGGATATGGCCCCTGAAAAGATTGCCGATATGACAAGGACGTTGATCGCCGGCCATGTCGCGGGTTGCCGGGAATCGGCCTGAGTGTACCAACCATTTTTCTGATTCGGAATCGCTGTCGGGGGCGAAAAACGGGTGATTCGACGCCGGTTCCGATTCCGAGAGGCCATCACTTGGTTGAATTTAGAATTGCTGATGGGGCACCGCCCAATATTGACCTCCCGGAGTACAGTTGATACAATATTTGCCTTGACACAGGAAATCCCTGGTGAACGTCCCCCGTTGGAGATTGAAGCCCTTAAAAAAACGCATCAAAATTTGGATGGTTATCAAGTGAAAACAATGATCAGAAAAACGCAACTTAAAATGCTTGCTGAGACTTGGATTTTGTTTGTTATGGTGATAGTGGCAGGCCTGTCCGCCCCATCGGCCAGTCATGCCGAAAGGGGGATGGAAGTATTGACCGGGAGCATCAAGGAATACCTTGAATCCAATGCCCTATGTCTGCCCGCTTCCTACAAACATCAATCATCTTCAAACAATAAAGGACTTTGCTTGGCTGACATTTACCGGCTGACAGGCCTGCGCCCCCTCTGGGTAACCCCCGAAGGTCCAGGTAAGAAAGCGTCAACTATTCTTCTTTATCTCAGCCAATCCGACACGGAGGGCCTTGACCCGGAGGACTATGGGGTCACCCGGATCTCCGATCTCTGGAGCGCACGTCAGCCCCAGTCCCTTGCCGGGCTTGACATCCTTCTGACCTTCAAGCTTATCCAATATATTCATGATGTCAGTTGTGGGCGACTTTCTGATCTTAACAAAGCGTTTGACCCTGTTGTCGCCATAGAAAAGGCGCTCAACGTTCCGGACCTTGCCGGTTACCTCGCAGGCCTTCCCCCTCCACACCAGCATTATACCGGGTTAAAAAAGGCATTAAAGAAATACCGTACCATGGAAAAAGGGGGGGAATGGCAACCCATACCAGCCGGAAAAACCATCTGGCCGGGGGAGCCGGATGACCGTGTTCCCGCCATCGTCCATCGCCTTGCCAGGAGCTGTGATATAGACGCGAAAGTTTCTGATTTAACTTATTATGACAGATCTCTCAAACCTTGCATCGTGCAGTTCCAGACTATGTATGGACTGGAACCAGATGGACTTGTCGGTCCGAAAACATTGGCGGCCATGAACATCCCGTTGTCCAGATTGATTCAAAAGATTATTATCAACATGGAACGTTGGCGCTGGAGACAACACAATCTTGGAAAAAAATATATTCTGGTAAACATAACAAGTTTTAATCTGTTCGCATTTGACAAGGAACATATAGCCCTTGAGATGCCTGTCATCGTTGGCAAAGTAAAAAATCAGACTCCGGTCTTCAGTAGTCACATCCGCTATATTGATATGAACCCTTACTGGAATATCCCCAAAAGCATTGCTGTGAATGAAGAACTTCCAAAGCTCAAGAAAAACCCTTATTATCTTGTAAACAGGCATGTTCGGCTTTTTGCCAGCGGGAAAGCCGATGCCAAGGAACTGAATTCCACCGCCATTAACTGGGCCGGTATCAGTCCGGCCCGGATGGCGCAATATCGGCTTCGTCAGGACCCCGGCCCATGGAATAGCCTTGGAAACATAAAATTTGTTTTCCCCAATCCCTACGCCGTGTACATGCACGACACGCCGGGAAAATCCCTTTTTTCCCATTCCAGAAGAGATTTCAGTCATGGCTGTATTCGGGTCAGCAACCCTTCGGGATTGGCAGCCTTTGTACTTGAGGATACAGCAGAAAAATGGTCTCTTGAAAAAATCAACACCATCCGCAAAAGTGGAAAGCGCCAGATCATACGCCTCCCCACGCCTTTGCCCGTCCATATCACATATCAAACCACATGGGTTGACAAAAACGGCATGATATATTTTAATGAAGACCTCTATGATCAGGACGAAGCGCTTATAAAAGCTTTATTTGACAAATAACAGATGCATGGATCACAGGTCTTTCGCAATACCTGCGACAAAAACGGAAAAGATAAAGGCTCATATATCTAAAATGAATCGACGTCAATTTCTTTTAACTTCTGCACTGACAACCATAGGATGGCTAAGCCTTCCTCCAGTCAACAGCTGGGGAAGGGTATCCAAAAAACGCCATCTCTCCTTTTTTCATACCCATACGGGAGAATCGCTGGATATCCTTCACGCTCCCGGCAACCGGCCGGCATCATCGGTTCAGAAGGCGATTAACACCTTCCTCCGGGATTTTCGGACAGATGATATCCACGCCATTGATCCCGGTCTTCTGAATATCCTGTCCAACATTCAGGGGGTTTCTGGCAGCCGGGGCACCATTGAGGTAATCTCCGGATACCGGTCAAAGCAGACCAATCAGGCCCTGAGAAGCAAAAGTCACGGCGTGGCCAAAAAGAGCCTCCATATGAAAGG
>QKDP01000177.1 GCA_003252055.1 Desulfobacter postgatei
ATCCCGTAATCTCTTGGGAAAATTTTTCCTTGAACAGGATCTGGAATGCGCCTTCTGAAATTTCGATGCCGAGCTTTTTTTCAAATTCGGGCTTGAATGCCAGGGCCATGGAAAAGGAAGTGTCCGGCGGGTCAGGGCGGGTAATGCCCAGATCATTGTCCTGGGCTTGGAACATCTGCCGCCCGAAATTCATGGCCGATGCAATGTCTGAGGTGATATCTTTTAACAGATTGGAATCGAAATCATATACGGCTCTGATTGATCGCTTGGCATGATTCATTTTGGCCAGGTTGGTGACCTTGTCTTCTATAAAGAAATCCTTGGGGGCCTTGATGTCCCTGCCTGCCACATCCCCTATTTTATATACATATGATTCAGTGGTGTGGTCAAAGGTCTGGGCCAAGGCGAACAGAACCACCACCAGAAGAAACATCCCCGGCGGGAGATACGGGGTGGATGACAGGACTTGCCAGGCCTGCTTAAACCAACCCGGCTTAAACCAGCCCTGGTTATTTGCTTTTTTCATACGCATCTATGATGTCGGACACCAGACGGTGCCTGACAACGTCTTCCTTTGAGAATTCTATAAATGAGATCCCCTTTATCCGGGCAAGCAGCTTTCTGGCTTCCACCAGCCCTGATTTTTTTCCTCCGGGCAGGTCTGTCTGGGTGATATCACCTGTAATAATGGCCTTTGAGCCGTATCCAATACGGGTCAAAAACATTTTCATCTGCTGGGAGGTGGTGTTCTGGGCCTCGTCCAGGATGATAAATGCATTGTTCAGGGTTCTGCCCCTCATAAATGCAATGGGTGCGATCTCAATAGTTTCCTGCTCAATATAGGCTCTGGCTTTCTCAAAATCAAGCATATCATAGAGGGCATCATACAGAGGCCGCAAATATGGATTTATTTTTTCAGCCAGGTCGCCCGGAAGAAAACCCAATGCTTCCCCTGCTTCCACTGCAGGACGGGTGAGAATAATTTTTTTTACATCACCTTTTGTGAACGCTGCAACGGCCATGGCCATGGCAAGGTAGGTTTTGCCGGTACCGGCCGGGCCGATGCCGAAAAGGATGTCATTGGATTTTATGGCCTCGGTATATCTGAGCTGGGTTGGCGTTCGGGGGGTAATGGGCTTGTTGTTGGCCGTTACCACTATTGTCGTGGTAAAAATTTTTTTCAAGGAGGTGGACCCGCCCTGTTGAACCGCATTGATGGCTGCATCCAGAACAGCGGGTGTCAGCCGTATTTTTTCTTCCAGAAGGTCATAAAGCTGGCTGATCAGGTCAATTGCCTTATCTGTTTTTTTTTCTGGACCACTGACTGAAATCTCCCCCCCCCTTGAGTTTATTTTAACATCAAAGGCCCGGGCGATTTTTTCCAGGTTGACATTGTGTGTCCCAAAGAGTTTCTGGGCAAGGGCAATGTTCTGAATCTCAAAATTTTTCATGGACCATAGGGTGCATTTTATTGCTTTAAAGGTCAATAAAAATCTTGACTGGTAGCAGACCCTGCTGTTATCTGTCTATTTTTAGTGTTTGGGCGAGAAGCTACCCATCTGCGGCGTTGCATAAAAATTTGCAATCCTCACAACCTTCCAGGTTGCTCCGGTTACAATTTTTTATGCGCCTTGCATCTGGGCAACTTCTCGCCCAAACACGGGCCACCGCTCAGGCACTGCTTTTGGAATCTAAATCAAATTAAGGGATGACATGAACTTTTTTGACCTTTGTGTATTGATCATTGTGGGGTTTTGCCTTGTTCGGGGGGGCTTTAAAGGCCTGGTCCGGGAAATATCCGGTATCGTGGGCGTTGTGGCCGGTTTCTACGGGGCCAATACCTATTATCCCCAGGTGATTCCCTATATTAATTCATGGATTTCATCACCTCAGATGCAAAAGCTTGTCAGTTTTTTTCTATTGTTCTGTCTGATTCTCATTGCTGTGGGGCTTGTGGCCGCCCTGATCCACACATTGCTGAAAATTGTGTTTTTAGGCTGGGTGAACAGAACATTCGGTGTCATCTTCGGGGCTGCCAAAGGCATACTTATCACAACCGTCCTTTTTATAGTGATCACAAGCTTTGTACCCAACGGCAGTAATCATATGCAGGCATCCCGCACTGCACCCTACCTTGCCCAGGTTGCTGATGCCCTGACCCTGTTTATTTCCCGGAACATCAAAACGGATTTCAGTAAAGAGTTGGAAGGATTGAAAAAAACGTGGAAACAATAATTCCCCTGCTTGAGATCATCCAAAGACTTCGGGGGGAGAACGGATGTGCCTGGGACAGGAAACAGACTCCGTCCACCATGTGGAAATGCCTGGCAGAAGAGTTATATGAACTGGAAGAGGCCATCGTCAAAGATGATGAGGATAATATTGTAGAGGAGCTTGGAGACGTTCTTTTCCAGATCCTCTTTATTATGGAAATTTATGCTGACGCCGGCAGATTTTCCTTTGACCGGGTGGTTAATACCGTGGCTGAGAAAATGATCCGTCGCCATCCCCATGTTTACGGTGACAGCCGGATTACATCCGAAGATGGGTTGAATAAACAATGGGAGGCTATTAAAGCTGGGGAGAAGGCGGTTTCCTCCACATCTGATAGACGCTCTGCCCTTGACAACGTGCCCGGTGGGATGCCGGGACTGCTGCGGGCTTTAAAAGTTTCCAAATCTGCAGTTAAAGCCGGATTTGAGTGGGAGAACTTTGGGGAGGTGCTGGATACGGCAGTTTCAGAAATACATGAATTTGAGGCTGCACTCTCCATGGACCGGGATGATGCCATGCTTGAATTTGGTGATATTCTTTTTTCCCTGGTGAATGTGGCAAGATTTGCCGGCTTTCATCCGGAAACAG
>QKDP01000283.1 GCA_003252055.1 Desulfobacter postgatei
GCCACCACGGGACTGACATGATCACCGGTTAAAATAAAATGCGGCACCCGGGGAACGCGTTGTTTTCCCAAAACCATAAATTCCCCCAAGGCCAGCATCTGCACGGGCAGTCCGATGATCACACCGGGACCATACCGTTGTACGGCAGCGGCAGCCCGGTCCAAATTAGAAACCGGTCCGTGAACGATGGCAATTGCGCCGGCATCTTCTACAGCACTGCGGATCAGGTCTCCGGCAGACAAAGGGGCATTGCCCGGAAAAAAAATTAGGCAGACAGCGCCGGGGTCCATGATCTGCGAAAGAATGGCTGCAAAATAGTCCCGGGTCATTAAAAGCTCTTCCCGGGTGAAATATATGCGCTTGGAAACGCCGGTGGTTCCCGAAGTTTCCAGGGTAAAAATCCTGTCCACCTCTGCCTGGGAAACACAGGCAAACTGCGGCGCCTGCCCTGCCATATCCAACGGTGTTGTAAAGGGCAGTTTTTCCAGATCAGCCATGGTCCGGAAATCAGCAATGTCTTTTTTTGACAGATGTTCCCGGTAAAACCGGCTCTTTTCCCTGGCCCGGATAAGGGTGCGCTTTACGGCTGCCACCTGGTATGTTGCAAGGCTGTCCGGGTTTAAAGGGTCAATATCAATGCCGATGCATTCGCACACCCAGCGGTCTATGAATGAGAAGGGGTCAGCCATGGTCTCTGTAAAGCCCTTTGCCGTCAGCCGATGTCAGGTTATAGGCGCAAAAGGGGATCAGCCGCCCGTCCGGGGACACGGCATGGATACAGCAGCCCTTGAGCCGCGCAAGGTCCAGGTTCCACACATCCTGGAACGCCATGCCCGACACGGTGAACATGTCCTGTTTTGCCTGGCGGATGAACCGGTCCAGGCCGTCTTCCCGGCCAAAGGTACAGTCGCATGTCCTGTTCGGAGCCTGCCAGTGGCGCACCACGGTTGCCTTGGCCTTTTTTGCCCCCTGCTCGGCACGTACCGGGGTGCAGCAGGCATCGTCAAAAAGGGTTAAGGGCCGGATACTGCCGTCATCCTGACCCAAAAACTTACCCGAGAATGCGCACAGGGCATGTTCGCAGGATGGCGGTGTGAAATCCCTCACTTTGAACTTTTCTTTGGTCTGAACCTGGATGGATTCAAGAATTTCGGGGATGGTGATCCGGTCACTGTCTTCAGGGACTTTGCCATGGCGGCCGAAAAAACTCACGGGCTGGAAATGCACCCCCCGGACAGCCGGGGCATGATCCAGGGCAAATTCAATAATCTCGCCGATTTCATGGTCATTGACCCCGGGCACCAGGGTGGGCACCAGGACCACACCAATACCGTTGTCCCCAAAATTGCGGATGGCGGCCTGCTTGATCTCCAGCAGAGGGCGTCCTCGAAGCCTGACATAAACCGGGTCTGAGACCCCGTCAAATTGCAAAAACACTGAGGAAAGTCCCGCTTTGGCCATGCCGGGGGCAAATTCGGGATCAAGGCCTGCAACAAGCCCGTTGGTGTTAAGCTGGACAAATTGAAAGCCCAAAGAGACCCCGGCAGCCACGATATCGGACAGATCGTCGCGCAGGGATGGTTCGCCCCCGGACAGCTGAAGGTTGCAGGTAGGGCTCACAGCCATAACCTGTTTCATTAATTTTTGTATTTCGCCAGAGTTCGGGTCTGGACCGGCATCCTGTTTCCCGGCATCGGCAAAGCAAAAAGGGCAGGTAAGGTTGCACCGGGCCGTGATGTCCAGAACCGCCGTGCAGGTGTGCTGGCGGTGATCCGGGCAAAGTCCGCAATCAAAGGGGCAGCCGTTTTGAACAGGCGTCATGGAAAACCGTTTTTCAATGGGAATCTTGGGCCGGCGCCACTGATGGTAGAGTTCAAGGCCTTCCCATATTTTTGCCTGGAACAGGCCATGATCCGGGCAGTTTTTTTCCATAAACACGGTATTGCCATGGGTTACATGCCGGGCCTCAATGCGTTTCAGGCACCGGGGGCAAAGGCTTTGAGTATGGTAGGACAAATCCTGTGACATACTTATACATCCGGGTCTGCCGGATCAATGCCGTTTTCCATGAGGATCTCAATTAACCGGTCATAGGCCAGAGCCAGCAGCGTACCGCACTTTTCAGGATCCATTTTCGGGTAAAAGGACCCTGAAATCTCTTTGCACACCGAACATCCGCCGGCCATGGCCGTGAAATCCTGAATAAAGCCCTGTCGTACACGGTCGATTCTTTCATTATCCCCTGCCATGTACATGGCCAGAATACAGATACCGGCGGTCAGGATTCCGCAAGCCCCGGTCGGCGAGCCATACCCCAGGCACAGGCCCCGGGAAAAGTCCACCAGTTCCTGATTTTCCCTGTCCATAATATCCAGCACCAGCCGGACCATGATCTGGCTGCAGCAAAACCCCTCTTTTTTTAATCTTAATATCTCAAGGTTATCCATAATTAGTCCGTTTTCTTTGCAATAAGCATCCAGTACTCAGGTTTCAGCTTTCCCCCGCGGCAAAGCCCGGCAAGGCCGCTGTTGATGACATCGCCTGTCAAGCTTTGCCAGAATGCATCCAGGCTGCCGTGTTCAAACACCATTTCACAGGCCATCTGTTTTAACAGCCGGGTATGGTCTTCTGTTCCGATTACCTTAAACCCTGCGTTTTCAATCGCCTTAACCAGTGCATGGCGGGTCAATGCACCGTCCAGGCAGGTCACAAACGGGCCTGCTGCATCAGGAGCAATATCTCCGGGCAGCACAAGGTCGGTGATCACAAGCCGGCCCCCAGGCGTGAGCAATTCAAAAAAATTCTTAAGGCAAAGGGCCTTGTCCGGCACAAGCGACAGCACACATTCACAAAAAACAG
>QKDP01000289.1 GCA_003252055.1 Desulfobacter postgatei
GCCCTTGGCCTGGTATCCCACAAACAGGAGATCGTTTTTCGGGTTATCCAGACCCTGGTCCAGGTGGTCTACAATTCGGCCACCGGTACACATACCCGAACCTGCAATGATGATGGCAGGCCCCTTGATCTCCATAAGCTTTCTGTGATCCCGGAAGTTTTCCACTGAGTAGAGATTTTTAAAATCCAGGGGATGATCTCCGGCAGCTTTAAGCGCCTTTGCCTCCTTATCCCAAAAACTCTGCAGGCCGGCATAGATCTTTGTGATCTTAAGGCCCAGAGGGGAATCGATAAACACGGGCACTCTTGTTTTGATACGGTTCAGTTCATAAATAAGCTCCTGGGTGCGGCCCAGGGCAAAGGCAGGGATATAAACAATGCCGTTGTCGCTCAGGGCTTTGTCCAGGATCTGCGTCAGGGATTGGATACGCTCTTTTCTGCCGGTATGGTTCCGGTCGCCGTAGGTGGATTCCAAAATGAGCAGGTCGCAGGATTCCGGCGGGTCCGGGTCCGGCAGTATAGGGGTGTCAGTGCATCCCAGATCTCCTGAAAAGATTATAGTGTAGTTGTTTCCGGTATCCAGGGGAAAGATAAACCGGATAAAACAGGAACCTAAAATGTGCCCTGCATTGCCAAGCTTGAATGAAATCCCCTGCTTAAGAGAAAATTCTTCATGCAGCTCAAATCCCCAGGTCAGATCATCAATGGTCTGTTCCAGGTGCCGGATCTCTTTTGGGCTCCTGCCGGTAAAGGACATGGCATCGTGGAGCATGGGCAGCAACAGGGCTTTGGTGGCATGGGTGCAGATGATTTCCCCCTTGAACCCGGCATCTATGAGATCCGGTACCCTGCCGATGTGGTCAATGTGGGCATGGGTGAGAAAGAGGTAGTGTATCTTTTTGGGCGGCACCGGGAATTGATCAAAGGGCAGTTCCGGGTCGCTGCCCTGGGCATTGCCGCAGTCCACCAGGATATTTATGCTGCAGCCGGGGTCAGGGTTGGTCTGAACCAGATGACAGGAGCCGGTTACGCACTCTTTGGCGCCAATGTGGGTGATCTTGGGGGGCATTATTTCAAATTCGTTGCTGAAGTATTTCCGGGATATTCCACCTGTCGTCGAGAATGCAATACTATTTCTTCGAATGTATTTTTACAGCTTAAAAATCGACAAAGTTCATTTTAAACGCTGTATCAATTTCTGGTAGGATGCGTTATCAGGGGATAGATCCAGGGCTTTTGTAACATAGGTCTGGGCCTCTTCAAATCGGGCAACACGTTCATAACATTGGGCAATACGGTAAGGAAAGTCCGGATTGTCCGGTTTCAGGTCAAATGCGTGTTTCCAGTCCAGTGCAGCCGCTTCATATTTCTGCTGGGCCCAGAAGGTCCAGGCCCGGTGATTAAACAGCCAGGATTTTTCTTTTTGTGATTTTTCAAGCGCTTTGGTGGCAGCCGCTTCAGCCTGGGGATATTTTTTCTGGCGTTGTAAGACAGTGGAAAAAAGATAAAAGTATGTGCTGTTATCTTGATCCAGGACCGTGGCTTTCTGGGCCATAAGTTCCATCTGGTCCCAATCCTGTTCCTGTTGTGCTATTTTTGCCAGAAGGTAACAGGCTTCGGCAGTTTGATTCTTTTCGGTAAGACGAAGCAAACGGGCTTTGGCCAGCGGGTAGTTCTTTTGATCCATCCAGGCCCGGGCAATGGCGAAGTCTATTTCAGGGGGATTTAATCCTTCCCGCTCTATGTCGGCTGCAAAGCGTATAAATTCAAGTGATTGTTCTTCGCGTTTAAAAAAATAGCAGACACTGTTCAATGCGGATTTAAAATCGGTTGCGGTTTGCAGCCCTTTCGAAAACCAACGGTTGCTCTCATTGATGTTGCCGGCCAGAAACTGTAATTGTCCCATATGGATATAATTGCGCCAGTTGTTGGTAAATTTACGAATATCAAGGCTTTTCTGATATTCGGAAACCGCCTGATCATACTTCCCATCCTGGGTGTAAATATCAGCCAGGGCCTGGTGGGCTTCCCGGGGGGAAATATCTTTTTCCAGGGCGCTGAGCAAGCCGGTCTCGGCCTGGCGCATCAGGGTTTCAGACCAGAAATCTTCCCGTTTCAGTTTTCCATAAACCGAGGGAAGAGTTTCGGTCATACGCCTGATCAGGCGGCATAATTTTTTCTCATCTCCTTTATAGGCCAAAAACCCGGCATAGGCGTATAGAATGGGAATGCCGTTGGGGCGAAGCCGGATGGCTTTCCGGTAAAGGGTGTCCGGATTGTAGGGGGAGCGCTTTTCGGGATAAAGGCCGGTGTAAATCACTTCAAGTGCGGTTTCGGTCCGGGCCAGGCTGTAGGCAACTTCATAGGTGGCGGGGTCAATACGTTCAGCCTGCCGGAGGCGGGTTCTGGCGGACAGGTATGCTGCAAAAGCTTTGCGCGGGTTCTCTGTTTTGCCGGTCCAATACGCCAGTCCGATTTGGTTCAGGATTCTACCGGCTGCAAGGTTGATACGGTAGAGGTCCCAGGCAGCATAGTATTGGCCCAGCAAACCCGGGATGATGTTTTCGGCTTTATCAAACGACGCCAGGGCCTGATCCCAGGCATTGTCCAGGGTATAGTTGATGCCCTGCTGGTAGATGTATCTTGAATAAAGAAGCAGGCCTTGCGCTGTCAGCATGACAAACAGAACGATTGCCAGGAGAATTTTGGTTAATTTTGCCAGGCTAGTTGCCATAGTAGGAGGAATAGTACTTCTGGTAGTACTTGTAATATCCTTCTTTTTTCATATTGACCCGGTTCAGGACCGTACCGATGATGGGCAGATTATTGCTTTCAAACTGAT
>QKDP01000254.1 GCA_003252055.1 Desulfobacter postgatei
CGGAAAGTTGTAGTGAAGCATAAATGTCCGGATCTCATTATTGGAATTCAGGGTCTCCAGACGCTGTTCGTCCAGACCCGAACCCAGGGTGAGTACGCCCAAAACCTGTGTTTCTCCACGGGTAAACAGGGCCGAACCATGGGGTCGGGGCAGGCAGCCTACTTCGCAGGTGATCTGGCGAACCTCATCAAAGGCACGGCCGTCAATGCGTCGGCCTTCTTTGAGAACAATATCCCTGGACACTTTTTTCACGGTTTTACTGAAAACTTCCTTGATCTCTTTGACTTTTTCCGGATACTCAGATTCAAACCGGGCAACAGCCTCATCCTTAAGCGCACTGATGGCGTTCTGACGCTCAATTTTAGTTTTAATCTGGACCTTTTCATGAATCTTATCCCAGGCCCATGCCTGAACCTTGGCGGCAAGCGCCTCATCCTTTTCCGGCGGTGTAAATGTGCGTTTTTCCTTACCCACAGTGTTTTTCAACTCTTCCTGCAGGGCAATGGCAGGCTGCATGGCTTCATGGCCAAAGAAAATGGCATCCAGCATATCCTTTTCAGATACGATGTCAGCACCGCCTTCCACCATAACCACACCGGTTTTGGAACCGGCCACGGTCAGGTCAATGTCACTTTGTTCCATCTGTGCAGGCGTGGGGTTTGCAATGAACTGTCCGTTGACCCGTCCCACCTTGACACCGGCAATGGGGCCGTTAAAGGGGATGTCTGAAATTTCAAGGGCAGCAGAAGCCCCGATCATGGCAAGGATGCCGGGTTCACACAATTTATCCGTGGACATCACGGTGGCAATCACCTGGGTTTCAAAATTATAGCCATCTTCAAACAAAGGCCGGATGGGCCGGTCAATGAGACGGGCCGTTAAGGTTTCCTGTTCCGAAGGCCGGCCGATTTCCCGCCGGAAATAGTTCCCCGGAATTCTGCCGGCTGCATAAATTTTTTCCTGGTATTCAACGGACAAAGGCAGAAAGCCGGCGTCCTCTTTGGGGTCTTTGGCAGCCACCGCCGTTACAAGCACCACGCATTCCCCGTACTGCACCATCACAGACCCGGAGGCCTGTCTGGCAATTTTTCCTGTACTGATAATTAATTCTTTGCCGCCGATATCGGCTGAAACAACTTTTTCCATAATTTCTCCTGATAAACTAAAAATTCGAATTTGGATAGTGTCCTTCCGGAAATAAGAATTTTTGTTCAAGTTCAAGGCGGATAAAATTTTTAACCACAGACATATATGCAATATTTCGAGGATTAAAAATTTTATCCAACGCCGAAATTGGGCAAAAAGGCTATTTCCGGATGGACACTAATAAAATCGGGCGGCATAAGGTGGAAAGAGGGCTTACATATAATAACCCCGCATGTTTACCATCAAACACCTCAATGGTTACCAATGTCGGTTTGATAGCAAAAATGCGAACTTATATAAAAGCCATTCCCGTCTTGCACCGCCCTGCTGAAAACAAAAACCGGTTTTTGACCCCAAACGCATCAAAAACCGGTTTAATAAGGCCATCTTATCTTCTGAGTCCGAGCTTCTCGATCAATGAACGATATCTGTTAATATCTTTTTTCTTGAGATAGTCCAGAAGACTTCTGCGCCGGCCGACCAGAATTAAAAGCCCCCGTCTTGAATGGTGATCTTTTTTATGGGTCTTCAAATGATCGGTCAGATAGCTGATCCTGTGGGTTAAAATGGCCACCTGAACTTCAGGCGAACCGGTGTCGGACTCATGGAGCTTGAATTTTTCAATCATCTCCTCTTTGTTTTCTGCAAGTAATACCACGGTAACACTCCTTTATTTGGAATAAATTAAAATTAGATGCCCATTTATGGAAGCAGTTCATCTAAATTGCCTTTTATCCAATATTCCATTCAGAACAAAGACCGATGAACCACCCGGACATCGCAGAGATAGCCTGCTATTTTTACCAGTTAAGCATTAAAAACGCAACAATATTTGTATGTTTGCCCGGATTTATCCGGGGTTATGATGGCCAGCAGGGTATCATCCGAATCCAGCACCCGGATATCCATATTGCTGTTTTGGGATGCGTTTTTATGATCGGCCATCAACAAGGCCTCGGGCATGGGGATTTCTGCCACAGCCAAAGGCTGGCCGTGCCTGATTTTTCCGGCTGTTTCACTGCCTGCAACGATGGCCGGAAGAAAATCCAGGCACCGGGACATGGATATGAACCGGGCCTCTATATCCCGGGGTGGCATTTTTTCAACACGGTCAAGATCCACAGCATGTTCGATTTTAAACTGGCCGGCCCGGGTGCGCTGCAACGCAGACAAATGGGCACCGCACCCCAGCATCATGCCGATATCATGGGCCAGGCTGCGAATATAGGTACCGCCAGAGCATGTCACCGGCATGTCAAAAACCGGATGACCGTTTGTATCCATGCGGTAATTTTCCATGGTAATGGACATGATTTCAATGGGCCGGGGCGGTTTTTCAATCATCTGTCCCTGGCGGGCCAGTTTATACAGGGGCTGCCCTTTATGCTTCAAGGCCGAGTAAGCCGGAGGGATCTGTTCCTGGGAACCCAAAAAGCCTGTCACAACCTGTTTGATCAGATCTGAATTCAAGGCGGCAAGGATGCTGGGGGACGCCGTGTGGGTAACTGTGCCGGTGCAGTCACAGGTGTCGGTTTCGATCCCAAGGGTAATTTCGGCGTAGTACCCTTTGACACCTTTTAGAAAATATTTTGAAATCCGGGTGGCCTGGCCCACTGCAAGGGGCAGTACCCCCGTGGCAAAGGGATCCAGGGTTCCTGTATGCCCGATTTTTTTTACCTTGAGCAGGCGCTTGAG
>QKDP01000084.1 GCA_003252055.1 Desulfobacter postgatei
GGTGGTTGATCCAGAAGATATTGAAATGCTTCAGGATCTTGTGCTTGCCGCGGTGAATGACGCCTTGAAAAAATCCCAGGACATGGTCTCCGCTGAAATGGGAAAACTGACCGGCGGCATGAATATTCCAGGACTGTAATATTTGTTTATATACACCTGAACCCATTGTGAACCATTATCCCGAAGCCATTGTCAAACTGATCCATTCGCTTTCCACCCTGCCGGGGATAGGAAAGAAAACAGCAGAGCGCCTGGCCCTTCATATTCTCCATGCCCCGGACCATGAGGCTGCAGCCTTGGCCGCAGATATCATTGAACTGAAAAAAAGCGTCAGGTTATGCGCATCCTGCTTTGCACTCACTGACCGGGAAACCTGCCGGATCTGTTCAGACCCCGGCCGGGATAAAGGTGTGATCTGTGTGGTGGAAAACCCCACTGACATGGCTGCCATTGAAAAATCAGGGGCCTTTTCAGGCGTGTACCACATCCTTGGCGGCGCCCTGTCCCCCATTGACGGCATCGGCCCCGGTGACATCCGGCTGGCCGAACTGTTCAGGCGGACCCGGGGGAACGAAGTCAGGGAAATCATCCTTGCCACCCGGACCAATGTGGAAGGCGAAGCCACGGCTGCGTATATCCGGGGCAAACTGGATCTGACAAAAATTAAAATCACCCGGATTGCATCGGGCATACCCATGGGCGGGGACCTTCAGTATGTGGACCCCTTGACCATGCAAAAAGCCCTGGAAAAACGCTACGGAGTCTAAAAATGCTGACACCAGAAGATATTTTTGACTGTAAATTATGCGGTGAATGCTGCAAAGGATTTGGCGGCACCTATGTGGATGAAAAAGATATCAGAAAAATCTGCGATTATATCCAAGCAGATCCTGACACCTTTGTGGAAAAGTATTGTGACATGTCCGGGTCAAGGCCTGTACTGACCCTGGGACAAGACGGCTGCTGCATCTTCTTTGATCCCCAAAAGCAATGCACCATCCATCCGGTCAAACCATATATGTGCCGGGCCTGGCCCTTTATAAAAGCCCTGATTAACCATCCGGAGAACTGGGACATCATGGCAAACGCCTGCCCAGGCATGAAAAAAGGCGTTCCACCCGAGGATATTTCACGCATAGCTGCCATGGAAAAAGAAAAACTTGACCGGGCTTTTAACCGTTTGTAGATTCTTGTTTATTCCGAATATCCACGGGTCCACCATTCATCCCAGCGTGTGCCAAGGATCTCCCGGGCAAGCTGTTTACCCGTATCCGTCTTAAGGCGGTCGGCCACAAAGGGCAGCCAGGATTCTGGTGAGGCGGCGCCAAGATCTTTTAATTTTTTAAGTTCAAGAATAAAGGAAAGCTGATCCGCATCATTGGCCAGCCGGGCTTCCCTGGTTTCTCCCCGGTTGAATTCATCAATAAGTTCTGGAATATCTTTTGCCCAGTCAAGGCCCTGGATCAGATCTGACAGCGCATGGGGTTCATCCACGGTGTTGTAGTGTTTATTTACGTAGTTCAAGTCCCCTGTCCGGGCTTCGGGCGTATCATGCACCAGGGCCATGGAAATGAGTTTTAATGCATCCACATCCGATTCAAGTCTGGCCATGACAAAGCACAAGAAAGCCGTGGTAAAGCAGTGTTCGGCAATACTTTCCTGTCCGACACCCAGAAAAGCGTATCCAGCCCGGTTCAAGTCTTTGAGCATCCGTACTTCAAACAAAAAATCGGCAATCCGTGTCATTTCGCATCCATGTCCTGTGATTTAGGCAACAAATCTTGACATTTTATAGAACACCAGCTTAAATAAAGTCAAGATTTACAAGGCAACACATTATTGGAGGTTCCATGGCGGTTCCCGAAAGAATGCTTTCATCCCTGTTGATCCTAATTATTTTTTTCATTTTTACCAGCCTTTCCGAGCCTGGTGCCCAGGAAAGGTCGGAAAAATTTGATACAGACCGGGATACAGGCTTTTACTACACCATTAAAAAAGGCGACACACTCTGGGATCTGTCCCAAAAATTTTATAATTCCCAATGGGACTGGCCAGGCCTGTGGGAGCTTAACAAGGAGATTAAAAATCCCCACTGGATTTATCCGGGCAATACCATCAGGGTCTATCTCAAACCTGAATTTAAAAAACAGGCCCCTGAAAAACCGGGCCGGATGACGGTTGAAACCCGGTTTAATTATCCTGCCATTCACAGAACCGGATTTATAAAGCAAGAACAGGTACCGGCCCTTGGCACGGTGTTGCGGGAAAAAGACGGCAAAATCCTGATGGCCACCGATGATGTTGTTTATATCCGGCCCACGGGTCAGACCCATTTTGTTCCCGGGCACAGGTACCAGATTTATTCCACCTCCCAGGTGGATCAGAAAATCGGCACAAGCCGTTACAAAGGCATCATGCACCTGGTCAAGGCCGACCTTGAAATTATTGAGGTCAATACCCAATATGTTGCCGGCAAAATTAAAAACACTTACAGGGATGTGGTTTCGGGAGATCTGGTCATGGATTTTTATCCAAGACAGCCCTCATTTGAAGTGGATGAATACCCTGATCCCGTGGATGCGGTCTTGCTCTGTTCCGAGGATGATACTGTTCTGATTAACGATTACCGCATCGCCTTTATAAACAAGGGCACCAAAGAGAATATCCGGTCGGGCAACATTTACACCATCAAGCGCTGCAATGAAACCAAATCGTTTTACGATGTAAAAACAGGACTGGATATCGCACCTGTAGCATCGGGCAAGCTCATTGTTCTTCATACGGAACCGAATAGTGCCACGGTCATGGTACTCTCGTCAACCCAGGATATTCACCCCGGCGATATCGTGAACTAATGTTTTTGAACAAAAATGCCGGGCTACCTTACAGGCAACCCGGCATTTATTGGGTATAGGATAACGCCTTTTTAGTCTTCTTCTATGGTAATGGCGTCTGCTTCACAAACTTCTACGCAGCTTTCGCAGCCCATGCATTCTTCTGCATTGACGGGAACGGATTTGCCGTCTTCCATTTCAAATACTTCTGCAGGACATACATCAACGCATTCTTCGCAACCTACACATTTAGCCGGATCAACGATCGGGGTAAAAGCCATTTTAAAACCTCCTTAAAAATTAATAATACATTTTTTATAAACTCATCGTTCTAAAGATAGTAACTTGATTCAGCACCCGCTTTTACAACAATGTTTTTGCTAAAACAAGCTTTTTATGAGTTTAATTCCACCAGGCATAAGCCAATTTGTCCGCCTGGATTTTTTTCAGTTAAATTCACACGCCTAAATCCCGGGAAAAACCGAATTTGAATCCGCCCGGTCACGGAACCTTGGTCAGCACCTTCAAAATAGTCGTCTTCAGGATCAGGCGTCAAGCCTTGGGCCATCTGCTCCCCTTTAGCCATCTGCTCAAGGATTGCTTTTATCTTAAGATGCCGCTGTTTTATGAACTCACAATCATTTTCATGCACTTTTATGGAATCAATGTCAAGGGCATTTATCGCCTTGCCCGCACCGGTCAAAAATTCATCCATGACAGCCCTGCTGGTTGTAATCAGAACCGGAATACCTTCCTGATCAAAAAGTTTTGCATCAACAGCGGTCTCAAGCCAGGCATTTATTCTTTTTTCAGTCATGGCCTGCCCCGGTTCAGGGGGGTGGGTATGGTCCACAGACAGGGACATGTCCCCATCCCCTTTAAGTTCGGCAAACAGTGCTGCTTTTTCCTGATCCAGGGCATCCAGCGCAGCCTGGATGTCCTGGGATTCCCGGTCATGGATATCTGCAAGTTTAAGGAAAACAAGTGAATCGTTGCTGTCCCGGACGGTTGTCATATTCGGGTCACGGGAAACTGCCCTGTTACGGATGCCGGCACGGATGGCAGCCACACCTGAATCATCTTTAAAAAATACGTTCTCACGAATCAAAGCCCGAAGATTTTTTTCATTGCCCTTATGGATGGCGGCCCAGTCCAGGTAGGCGCGGACCTTTTGTTCAGCTGAGGCAAGTTTTTCTTTATCAAGGCAGACCCGGGTAAGCGCTCCTTTGGCCGCAAGACCCGCCATGGGCTCGGGCAGCACTCCACCATCATAAACATCCAAAATATTCAGGTGGTTAAAAAAACAAGACAGGGTCTTTACCTGACGGGCAGCCATAAAAGTAAACGGAAAAAAATAAAAATTTATCATAAAATTTTACACCTTTTGATCATGAACCAGGATACCCATTTCATCCAGTTGTTTTCGGATACTGTCTGCTGTCTTAAAATCTTTTTGCTGCCGGGCCGCATCCCGTTCAACCATGAGCGCCGTCACCTCGGACGAATACGGTACCTTTCTGCTGAAATCAAAAATATTGAGCACAACATCCACGTCTTTGAAACATTTAAGCAGGCGCTCTGCCCCCCCGGGTCCTATCTGACCATCAACGACAAGCCGGTTGATGCGCTTCACACCGGACAAAAGACCGGATACCAGAACAGGGATCTTGAGATCGCTTGCCATGGCATTCATCATGCCCTGGCGCAGATCATAGGTGATCTGCTGAATTTCCTCTTCATTGGACTGACCCGACACATGATCAAGGGATTCAAGGCACCGGTTGATCCGGGAAAGGACGGTTTGGGCATCATCCAGACTTTTTCTGGATAACAGCAGAGATTTTCTATAATGGGCGGATAACAGCCAGAAGCGGATGGTTTTCTCGTCCCATCCCATGTCAACCAACCGGTCCAGGGTCAGCGACTGGACATCATCCGTATCCAGGGACCCGTCATACTGCACCGGATGGCAATGCATCCACACCCTGGCAAAAGAACCGCCGGCAGCCCTGGCAATGGCAACCTCGTTTTCATGGTGGGGGAACATAAGCTCCCTTGAGCCCGTATGGATGTCAAAATCTGCGCCAAGGAAGGTTGACGCAAGGGCAGCACACTGCAGATGAAGTGAGGGACGGACATTACCCCATTCTGTTTTAACGCCGAGACCCTGTTTAAGCTCCGAGAGCTTTACCCGCTTAAGCAGGGTGAAGTCCTTGGGATTGTTCTTTTCATATTCATCCAGGTCCACAGTGGCCCCCACCCGGATCTTGTTGACGTCCACCCGGGAAAGTCGGCCGTAATCCCCAAAACTTGCCAGGTCAAAGTATACGGAATGAAGCTTTTCATAGGCATGTTTGTTGACAAGCAGTTTCCTTGTCAGAGCCGTCATTTCGTTAAAATGTTCGGACACTTTTGGGTAGGCCTGGGCCGTCCTCATGCCAAGCCGTGACAGATCAGCCAGAAAGGCATCAATAAAAGGCTTTGTAAAGTCCTGGGGGGTGGTCTTTGCCTGCCTTGCCCCTTCAATGGTTTTATCGTCATAATCGGTAATATTAACGATATGTCTGACTTTTACATCCTGGTATTCAAGGTAGCGGATGAGCAGATCCGTAAACGCATGACGCCGGAAATGGGTAATATCCAGACGCCGGTGTACCGTGGGACCGCAGGTGTAAACGCCAATTTCCTTGTCCCCCTGGGGGGTTAAGGATTCTTTTTTTCCACCCAGGGAATTGTAGACGGTAAGGTGAATAGTCTTCTTTACGCTGAAAAGCTCGGTGGAAAGATAGCGCTCACCTGAATCCGGAAAAATCACAACGATGACGCCATTTTGAAGACGTTTGGCATACTCAAGGGCCACGGCCATGGCCGCACCTGAACTCATGCCCACAAAAAGCCCCTCTTTTGCAGCCAATTGCCGGGCAGTCTCAAAAGCCGTTTCATCATCAATGTGGACGCTTTCATCCAGAATGGTTTTGTCAAAAATCTCCGGGGTATAAGACTCTTTCATATTTTTAAGGCCCTGGATGCCGTGTCCTAAATAGGGTTCGGCACAGATCACCCGGGCATGATGGTCCTGATCCTTAAAATACCGTGCCAGGCCCATGAGTGTCCCCGAGGTGCCCACAGTCGCCACCACTGCATCCACCTGGCCGCTGGTCTGGGCCATAATTTCAGGTCCTGTGGTGTGGTAATGGGCTTTCCAGTTGGCCTCATTGTTATACTGGTCCGTAAGGAAATATTTGTCCGGATATTCCCTGGCCAGGCGGTAGGCTTCTTCAATGGCCCCGTCCGATCCCAGGTGCCGGGGGGTAAGAATAATCTGTGCACCCCGGGCTTTGAGTATTTTTTTACGCTCTTCACTGGCGCTTTCGGACATGGCCAGGGCCAGTTTGTAGCCCTTGACCGCACAGATCATGGCAAGGCCGATTCCCGTATTTCCCGAAGTGGCCTCAATGACAGTCTTCTCAGGTGTCAGTTCGCCGTCTGCCTCGGCCTGGCTGATCATATACAGGGCAGCCCTGTCTTTGATGGACCCGCCCGGGTTCATGTATTCAAGCTTGGCCAGGATAGTGACACCCGGCACAGGATTAAGTGTCTGGATTTTTACAAGGGGGGTGTTGCCGATTGAATCAATAATGCTGGCATACATGTGTATCCTCTCTTCGCCGGGGGGAGCCGGCCACGGTTCTTCCTTACAAAAGCCATGATTCCGGCCCGGAGCCGATTTGCGCGCGGCCTTGACTTTTCAAGTATAAGATGGCTTTATACAGTAATTTTATTTGATGCGCAATTTATTAAACAGGACCATTTTCAGGTATGGTTTCATGTAAAAGACTGTTATGGCAGATATGTATTGTCCCGGCCACCATTGTATTCCTTTCCGGCCAGGCCTTTTGTTTCTCCGCGTCCATCCCCACCCAAAAGGTGTCCTGGCACATCCAGGCCCGTCAGGTGAGCTACGAAGATCAACGCAAGCTTTACATTGCGGAAAACGATGTGGTGATCACCGGAGGCAAGACGCGCCTGGAGGCGGAGTATGTCGAATTCTCAGATATAACCAAAGACGCCTTTGCCAGAGGCAATGTCCTGTTTATTTCAGGACAGGACACCATCACCTGCAAGTCCATGAATGTCAACCTGAGCTCGGAAACAGGCACGATCAACCAGGGCACTATATTCATTCAGGACGGCAACTATTATATTTCAGGGGACAAACTTCGAAAAACCGGAGAGTTTACCTATGATGCTGAAAACGGATCCATCACCACCTGCGAAGGAAAGACCCCGGACTGGAAAATCACAGGAAAAGACATTGCGGTGACCGTTGACGGGTACGGCCATGCCAGCCATGCCACCTTCTGGGCAAAAAAAATGCCTGCCTTTTATGCGCCCTATTTTATATTTCCAGTCAAAACAACACGCCAAACCGGGCTTTTGCTGCCCATGGCAGGGTATTCAGACAGCATGGGGTTCGAATACCAGCAACCCCTTTTTTTAGCGCTTTCAGACAATACAGACGCCACCTTGTATCCCTACTATATGTCGGACAGGGGGCTGATGCTCTCCGGCGAATACAGGTATGTACTGTCTCCTGAATCCAAAGGGATGATCATGATGAGTTACCTCAAGGATGAAACCATTGGAGTCAGCACGGATGGAAACCAAGATTACAATATTTCCGCCACACCCGACCGCACCAACCATGACAGGTACTGGTTTCGGATGAAGTCCGACCAGGAACTATGGTATGGTTTTAACGCCAAACTGGATATTGATTATGTCTCTGATATGGATTATCTGCGGACTTTTGGAGACGGATTCGCAGGATTTGACAGTACAGATGAAGCATTTGAAGAGGTGTTTGGCCGTGACCTGGATGAAGAGACCGATTACATTCGGGAAAACAGCCTGCTTGTCACAAAAAACTGGGCCTCATACAGCCTGAACATGCAGGCATTGTGGTATGATAACATCATGGCACGTCAGACTGACGCAGAGGATACCACCCTGCAGACCCTGCCCTCGGCTGAATTTCTTGCAGCCCGCCAGAAAATTGCAGAGGGATTCGGATTGTATTACAAAATGGACTCGGAATTTAAGTCGTTTTACCGCCAGGACACTACCGACACAGAGGTTACAGGCCGAAGAGCAGACATTCACCCGATATTCTATTATCCCATAAAATTCGGCAAGGCATTTTTTCTGGAGCCCTATGCCGGTGTCAGAGGGACCTTGTGGGATGCAGATGATTTCACAGACAGCGACGGGGATGATTCAGACGTCAGGACCCGGGGACTCTATGAAATGGGCATGGACCTGTCAACGACCCTGAGCCGTGTGTTCACATTAGACTCTGATTTTGCCGAAAAAATCCAGCACAAGATTGTGCCCAGACTGGAGTATGACTATATTCCCTTTGTGGACCAGGAGGATCTGCCCTACTTTGACGCCCTGGACGATATTTCAGAAAAAAGCATCATTACCTGGTCTTTGACCAACACATTCACTTCCAGGAATACGATAACGGACGAAAACGGGGAAGAATCCAGGGCATACAAAGAACTTTTCTGGTTCAAGCTCTACCAGGGCTATGCCTTCCGGTATAAAGAGGATGGGGATGATGATGCCGACAACGACCCCTGGCAGGATCTGACATTAAAATATGAATTAAATCCGCTGAAATACCTGACATCAAACGGCACCATAGCCTTTGATCCCAATAACAGCCATTTTACTAAAATACAGGTCGGCGGCACGGCATCAGATGCAAGAGGGGACAGTCTTTACATCTCTTATCGATACACGGAAAGATATTCACATACCTGGAAAACAAAACTCAGCACCAATCTGGTGCCGGATACCCTTGGCGCCTATTATTTCGTTGAAAGCGATCTTGAAGACCAGAAAACCGTTGAAACAGGCATAGGTATTTCCATCAACCAGCCATGCTGGGGATTGAACCTGGCGTTTAAAGATGAATCAGCAGACAAATCCTTTGCCCTCATGGTGACCCTGAAGGGTTTTGGAGGATTCGGCACAAAATGAAAGACAATCCTCTTTGGTTTGCCCTGCTGACCCGAAGCAATTTCGAGCAGACCGTGTACTCACGGATCAGTAAAAAAAAAATAGATGCGTTCCTGCCCACGACAAGAAAGCTCAGCAAGAGGAAAGACCGTAAGCTTATGATAGAAATTCCGTTGTTTCCGGGGTACGTGTTTGTTAAATCAACTAGAGCGCCGGCAGATCAGTTGCCGATTTTAAAAACCTTGGGTGCCGTCAGGCTTTTAGGCAACTCTGCCGGCCCCGTACCTGTGCCCGAGCACCAGATTGAATCGCTCAAGCTTCTGACATCCGTCGCCCAGGATCTGATTACAGGTCGCATTATTGACCTTAAAAAAGGAGATCCGGTAATTATCCTGGAAGGCCCCATGGCAGGGCTGAAAGGAGAATTCTTTGAATATAGGGGCAGGGGCAGGGTTATTATTAAAGTTGATCTGTTAAACAGATATGCCGGCGTGGAGACGGATTCTGACAATGTTGAGAGAATCCCGGACCTGCTATCATAACTTCTTGACTTTTTGATGCATATTCATTAAAACCCCTGGAAAAACTTTTTAGCCGTTTAATATATTTTTTGAGGTTCCATGAATAAACTTGAATTGATTTCCACATTGAAAGACCGGGCCAATCTGACCAAATCAGAAGCGGCCGACGTAATAAAAATATTTTTTGACTCCCTGGCAGACGCCTTTGTCAAGGGCGAACGGGTAGAGATAAGAGGACTTTGCAGCTTTCATATCAAAGAGTATAAAAGCTATGTGGGCAGAAACCCCAAAACCGGACAAAAAGTAGACATCCCCCCCAAACGTCTGCCGTTTTTCAAATGCGGTAAGGAACTCAAAGAGCGGGTTGATTACTAGTCCGATGTTGTTGATATGCATCCTGCACCTTCCGAAACGAACCGGGGAGCCCTTCCCCCGTCTTTGCCATTATCTGAATTAACCCATATTGTTCAGACCGGCCGGGTTCCCAATGCCCTTCTTTTTTACGGACCCCGGGGCGCCGGCAAAAAACAGGCTGCGCTTTTTTTTGCACAAGCCTGCAACTGCCATGCTGACATCGGCCGGCCATGCAATATCTGCGTTTCATGCAAAAAAATATCCGGGGGCATACACCCGGACATGATCTTTCTTGGTCCGGCGGACAATAAAAAGATGATCACCATTTCCCAAATCCGGGACATGGGCAGCATCATCGCATCCCGCGCCAATGAAGCAGCGTTCAGGATGGTGTGTATCCTTCATGCAGACCTGATGAATCCCCAGGCCCAGAATGCCCTTCTCAAAATGCTTGAAGAGCCCCCGAGACACACCTTTTTCATCCTTGCCGCAGAGCAGACCACCCCCCTTTTACCCACTATTTTATCCAGGTGCCGGCGCATTGATTTCCAGGCTCTCTCAGACCACGAAATCAAAAAGATTTTATGCACCCAATACGGGCTTGATCCCGGAACCGCCGACATTGTCAGTGGGACGGCAGGAAGCGATATAGATCAGGCCCTGCGCCTGGCAGGACTAAACAAAGGGAACCCGCCGGATTGGAAAAGACTGCGGCCATGGCTGATCAAAGAGATATGCGGATTTCTGACAGCGCCACAACATCAAAGCGCCTTTCAAAGCCTTGACTTATCCAGGCTGCTGTCTGCCCGTCCGGAATATGTTCATGATGCCATGGCAGTGATCCGAACCGTGTTCAGAGACTTTTGCATATTAAAATATATGCCGGATAAAATAGTTAACCTTGATTTTTTAAGTGCATTTAAAGATATTAGTGTGATGCATTCTTACTCCCGGATTTTAACATGGA
>QKDP01000356.1 GCA_003252055.1 Desulfobacter postgatei
ACCGAAGTTGAAGCGGGGCTTCCTGTGGTGGTCGGGTGTGCGCCGGTTCATTTTTTGGATGAAACAGGGCCCGTGAATACGCCGCGGCTGATCTATTCCTATGCCGATGCGGTGGCAGCGTTCGGGTATTCATCTGATTTTGAATCATACAACCTGTGCGAATTCATGTACGCCGCGTTTGCGCTGTTTTCCATTGCGCCGGTGGTGTTTATCAATGTGTTTGACCCGGATAATACCCACAACACTGCCGTTGACAGTGAAGCATTGACGCTGGACGGTGATGACGGCGTTGTGGCGCATCCCGGCATCATTGCCGGCAGTCTGACGGTCCAGGATTCCACAGAGGAAACAACATACGTGGAAGGCACGGATTACACGGTTGACCGTGAAACCGGCACCATTACCCGGGTGGCCACAGGGTCTATTCTTACGGACGAAACCCTGTCCGTCAGTTATTCATACGGCGATCCGTCCCAGGTTGATTCCGGCGATATCATCGGCGGGATTGACGCAGAGACCGGCGCGGCAACCGGCCTTGAGCTGGTGAATTCGGTTTTCCCCATGTTCGGCCTGGTGCCCGGCCAGATTGTATCCCCGGGATATTCCAAGGAATCAAGTGTGGCGGCGGTCATGCACGCCAAGGCCGGCAACATCAACGGCCATTTTAAGTGCGTCGCCCTGGTGGATATTGATTCTGACACCATCACCAAATACGATGAGGTGTCTGCTGAAAAGAACACCAACAACCTGACAGATAACCAGCTGATTGTATGCTGGCCCAAGGTCAGCCTGGAGGGCGTTAAATTCTGGCTCTCTACGCAATTGGCCTGCCTGATATGCCAGACGGATGCAAGCAATAATGATATTCCCTATGTGTCGCCGTCAAACAAATCACTGCAGATGGATTCGGCGGTGGCCAATGGCGTAGAGGTGTGGCTGGGGCCGGATTCGGCGGCTTATCTGAACGGCCAGGGCATTGTCACGGCCCTCAATTTTTACGGCGGGTGGGTGGCCTGGGGGAACAGGACAGGATGTTATCCCGCCACCACGGATGTCAAGGACAGTTTTATTCCCATCCGGCGCATGTTTAACTGGATCGCCAACACCATCATCCTGACCTACTGGCAGAAAATTGACTATCCCATTAACCGCAGGCTGATTGAAACCATCCTGGATTCCGTAAATATCTGGCTTAACGGCCTTGCTGCCCGCCAGTATATCCTCGGGGGCCGGGTTGAATTCCAGGAAGGGGAAAATCTGGTCACAGACCTGATGGATGGCATTATCACGTTCCATGTGTATGTTACGCCGCCCAGTCCGGCCCGGGAGATTGAGTTTGTCCTTGAATATGACCCGGATTACCTGGCAACCCTTTTCGGATAAGGAGATTGAAATATGTCCAATAAAGTACAAGAGAGGCTGATCGGCTACAGGGTATATCTGGACGGAAAGGATCTGCTTGGGACGGCGGATATCACCCTGCCGGATATCGAGTCCATGACCGATACGGTCAAGGGGGCCGGAATTGCCGGAGAAATTGAGAGCCCGGTGTTGGGCCAGTACGGGTCCATGGGGCTCTCTTTCAACTGGCGCACCGTCAACGGCAACCTGATGACCCTTGCCAGACCCAAAGCCCACCACCTTGAGCTGCGCGGTGCTGTGCAGGTGTATGATGCAGCGGCGGGCACATACTCAACAGAGGCCCAAAAGATTGTGGTCAAGGCGACGCCTAAAAAAATCGGGTTGGGTAAAATGGACACCGGATCCGCCCAGGACGCATCTTCCGATTTTGAGTGCAGTTATATCAAGCTTTCCATTGCCGGCGAGACCAAGCTGGAAATCGACAAGTATAATTATATCTGTGTGATCGACGGTGAAGACATCCTTGCAGATGCCCGGGACGCTTTGGGATTGGGGGCATAAGATATGGCGACAGAAACTATTGCTCTGAAACATCCCTATGAATTTGAAGGCAAAACCATTGACAAAGTGGTGTTTAAAACCCGACTGAAGGCCAAGGATATCCTTGCCAGTGAAGCGGAGATGTCAGCCCGGGGGGCGGACGGTTCCGGGGCGCTGTCCCAGACCTTCTATCTGGTGTGCCGGGCCACCGGGTTAACGCCAGAAGCCCTGGAAGAGATGGATCTGGTGGATTACCTGACCCTGGCTGAAAAATCCAAATCTTTTTTGTAACCCCCGGGCAGGTGCGGCAGATGTGCATTGTACTGTCCCGCCTGACCCGGACCGGGGTGGATTTCTGGCTGGGTTTGACCCTGGATGAATTGCGGTTCTGGATGGATGATGTGGAAAAGGTGCTTAATGCCTGATGACATGCCGGAAAAACTCAGCTGCAGCTTTGGCGGGCCATGTAACGGCCCAGGCGCAGATGATGCCGACCATAACGCCGTGGATGATTTCCTGAAACATGGTGTCAAAATGCGCCGCAGGCATGCCCGCTGCATTGAGTCCAGACCATAACAGCCAGGCAAAGAGCAGTGTCCAGAAGAATTTATGTGAAAGAAGTTTTACCATGAAAGGTCCTTATGTCCCATACATTTGAAGTCGCGTTTGCCATTGGCGCCGCCTTGCAGTCCGGATTTAAGGCCAGTATAGGGCAGGCGGTTTCCCAAGTCAATAAACTGGGCAAAGAGGTGGCCGCCCTGGGGGCCCAGAAAAATACGGCCCAAAAGTTCCAGGATATGGCCGCCCGGGTGGAAAGCACCCGGGTGGAAATGAAAAAAGCCCAGGACCGGGTCAGGGAACTTAAAAACGAGATCTCTGCCACCAGTAACCCCACCAAACAACTGACCCAGCAGATGGCCTCTGCCCAG
>QKDP01000291.1 GCA_003252055.1 Desulfobacter postgatei
TAAGACGATTCAGGCACAACTTCGCCATACCGACATTCTGTCCCGTCAGGGAGGCGATGAATTCGTCGTTTTGCTGCCCGAGACGCCCACGGCCGGCGCCCTTGACGTTGCTGAACGTATCCGCCTCGCCGTCGAGAATTCTCCTGTCATATTGGACGGCAATATTATTCGCACCACGGTCAGTATCGGTGTCGCCTCCTACCCGACCGAAGGGCACAACCTAGATGCTCTTCTTGGCCAAGCCGACCGTAAGATGTATGAGGCGAAGCTCGGTGGCCGTAATCGGGTCATGCAGGGTACCGTATAGACCGCATTCCGGGCCCTTTTCCAATTTCAAACGTCTACCACATCTTTCCAGCATTTGCCAAATACGTCAGCTCCGGGATCACGAGTCATTGTTGTTGACTTGGCGTTTTTTTTATTTGGTTGTAGAGGGAGACCAGTTTACGGTCTGTCTCGTTCAGGCGATTGGCAAAGACGGCGAAAAGATGCTTGGACACAACAGGATATTTTTCTATAATTTCAATGAGCTTGTCTCCCGGAAACCGTTTGATTTTGGAACGTCCCTTTGAAATAATGGACGCAGACCGTGAAGTACCGGTGATGGCAGCCATTTCGCCGAAATACTCTCCGGGCTGGCTAATTTCTGCAATCATTTTACCGCCCTTGACCACATAGACAGCGCCTTGAACAAGCTTGAAAAAATCGATATCCGTGTTTCCTTCACGGATGATTACATCCTTATCCTCGTATTGTTCAATGTCGGGATTCACCAGATAGGCCGGCAGCGCCTCTTTTGTGATAACGGTTTTCTTTAACACTTCGTCCAGGGATGTCTCTGCAGATTTTACCTTAACAAGGCCTGCATCCCGAAGCGTGACCATGCCTTCGGCGATCGCCACCTTGCGCAGCTGGTCTTCGGGTACTTCGGCAGAGATGGCTTTGGCGACCTCGTCGGTCACTTCCATGAGTTCATACAGCCCGATCCTGCC
The DNA here is from genome assembly GCA_003252055.1 of Desulfobacter postgatei. GTDB lineage: Bacteria > Desulfobacterota > Desulfobacteria > Desulfobacterales > Desulfobacteraceae > Desulfobacter > Desulfobacter postgatei_B. The sequence goes on from QKDP01000291.1 coordinate 993, forward strand.
TTTGTATCCGGTACCATTGCAGTGGGGGCAGCCTTTAGGGCCGTACATGATCAGATCGGGGATTTCACTCTTGTCAAATCCGTGCAATTCCAGGTCTTCCGGATTATACCCGGTGACCACCTGCTTGCACTCCGGACAAAGCCTTCGCCCAAGACGCTGGGACAAAACCATGGTAACGGATGAGGCAAGCATATAGGGAGGAATGCCGATATCCACAAGCCGTCCAATGGTGGATGGACAGTCATTGGTATGCAGGGTGGCAAACACAAGATGGCCTGTCATGGCCGCCTTGATGGCAATCTCTGCCGTTTCAATATCCCGGATCTCACCCACCATGATAATGTCCGGATCCTGTCTGAGAAAGGCTTTCAGGGCTGCGGCAAAGGTCATGCCCACCTCCTCTTTCACCGGCACCTGGTTAATCCCCTTAAAGTTGAATTCCACAGGATCTTCGGCTGTCAGAATCTTGATATCATCCTTGTTCAGACGGTTGAGAATGGAGTACAGGGTCGTGGTTTTACCCGAACCTGTGGGCCCTGTAACCAGAAGCAGGCCATAGGGTCTGGAAATACAGCGTTTGAGCATCTCGAAGGTGCCGGATTCAAACCCCAGGCGGGTCAGATCAATGCTTAACGCGCTCTGGTCCAGGATACGCATGACAATGCTCTCGCCAAACAGGGTGGGCAAGGTGGAGACACGGAAGTCCACGGATTTTTTCTTGCCCAGCCGAAGTTTGATTCGACCGTCCTGGGGAATCCTGCGCTCGGCAATATCCAGGGATGCCAGAATCTTTACCCTTGAAATCACGGCATTTTTAATTGACAGCGGCAGGTTCATGGCCTTGTACATGCCGCCGTCCAGGCGGTAGCGCACCTGAAAGGATTTTTCAAAGGGTTCAATGTGTATATCGGATACGCCGTCGTTGATTGCTTTGGTTAAAATGCCGTTTACCAGTTTGATGATGGGGGCATCCGAGGCCATGAACTCATCCTGGCCGCCCCTTGTATCGGCGTCGGCCACCTCAAGCTCCTCAGCCGCCTCGGCTACCAGGGAACCAAAATCCTCAACAGAGGTTACCGGTTCCTCCTCTTCTGCCTCATCCTCAAAATGAAGAAAACTTTTATACTCTTCATCGGAAATTTTATAAAAATCGCGATACGCCTGGATGATATCATTTTCAGTGGAGACAAAGACCCGGATGTTTTTCCCTGTTTTCTTGCCAAGATCTGCAACCACATCCGTATCCGTGGGTTCTGCCATACAGACATGTAAATCGTCCCCGGCCAGTTTCAAGGGGAAAACCAAATTGTTTTTGGCTTCATCATAGGGCAGAAGTTTCAATGCCTGGGGATCCGGCTTTATTTCCGGGAATGCGACAATCCTGTAGTTGTATTGTCGTCCCAGAACATTGACGATGGTATCCGGATCAATATAGCCTTTCTGGAGCAGAATACCCGAAAGCCGCTCGTTGGTCTTTTTCTGGACCGAAAGGGCATCGTTGAGCATAATGGAGGTAATCTGCCCTTCTTTGGAAAGGATTTCACCGATCTTGACTTTACCGGCACCAGACTGATCTTTGATGATAGATTTAAGGCTGGACCCGGATTTTGAAACAGTGCTGCGAACCATCAGATATCCTTAAAGCTTTTTACGACTTTTTATAATTTTTGACCACCCGGATACCGCCGGCCAGGACTATAAGAAAACCTATGAAATACGAACAGAACTTTACAATTCCGATCTTATTTTTAAAAAACTCAAGGGTCTCAACCTGGGCTATCACCTGGGGAACCCTTATAAAAATGGCGATGCCCACGGCGATCAAAATAATGCCATA
>QKDP01000186.1 GCA_003252055.1 Desulfobacter postgatei
GTCATGGCCTTTAATATAGATGAGATTATCTCACTGGATCCGGCTGAAATTTTTGAATTTGCCAATGCTGAATATGCCGCCAACGCATACGACCGCCTGATTAACTATGATGTTGATGATGTCAGTAAGATATATCCGGGTATTGCTGAAAGCTGGGATATTTCGGATGACGGTTTGACCTACACATTTAAAATTCGGCAAGGTGTTTTCTTTGCCTCGGGAAACACACTGTCGGCCGACGATGTGGTTTTTTCCCTTCGGCGTGTTGTCCTGCTGGACAAATCTCCGGCCTTTATTCTAACCCAGTTCGGATTTACGCCTGAAAACGTGGAAGAGACCATCGTCAAGGTGGATGATTATACGGTGAAAATTCTTGTGGACCAGGCCTATGCCCCCACTTTTTTTCTTTACTGCCTGACCTCAACAGCCGGATCCGTTCTGGATAAAAAAGCGGTCATGGCCCATGAAAAGGACGGTGATCTTGGGTATGGCTGGCTTAAGACCGGATATGCCGGTTCCGGTCCCTATACGTTAAGAATCTGGAAGGCATCGGAAATCATGATCCTTGATGCCAATAAAAATTATTGGGGGGATGCACCCAAATTGAAACGCATCATCATCCGGCAGATTGCCGGATCTTCCAGCCAGCGCATGCTGCTGGAAAAAGGCGACATTGATATGGCAAGAAACCTGACAGCGGATGATCTGAAAAGTCTGGAAAAGAACAAAGATATAAAATTTCAAAAAAGAGCCAAAGGCAGGATCTATTACCTGGGGTTGAACCAGAAAAACAAATATCTCAAAATACCTGAGGTGCGCCAGGCGCTTAAGTATCTGATTGATTATAAAGGTATGGAGCAGACCTTCCTCAGCGGCAAGGCCACCCTTCACCAGGCCTTTTTACCAAAGAGCTTTCTGGGCGAATTGGAAGAGACGCCTTTTTCCCTTGATATTGAAAAAGCGAAAGCGCTTTTGAAAAAAGCCGGTCTTGAAAGAGGTTTCTCGGTGACCATGGACACAAGGAACACCGAACCCGTCACTTCCATGGCCCTTTCCATCCAATCCACCTTTGCCAAAGCCGGCATAAAACTTGAGATTATTCCCGGAGACGGCAAGCAGACCCTGACCAAATACCGCGCCCGGCGGCACGACATTTATATCGGAGACTGGGGGCCGGACTATATGGATCCGCACACCAATGCAGACGCCTTTGCCCGGAATCCGGACAACGCCGACGATGCAAAATCCAAACCTCTTGCCTGGAGAAATGCCTGGGATATTCCGGAGATGACCAAACAAGCCGATGCTGCCGTACTGGAACGGGATACGGCCAAACGCGCCAGAATGTACCTGGATCTCCAGCGCCAACACCAGCAAATCTCCCCTTTTGTCATTATGTTCCAGGATATTGAAGTTGTGGCTCAAAGGGCCAATATTAACAATTTCATTTTAGGACCCAGTTTTGACAGTAACTTTTACCGGTACACAACCAAAGAACAGCTTTGATTCGTGCCTGAACCGCTGACAAGAACAAGACTTATCAGTATCCTGAATCAGGCGGTCCGGATACTGCTGATGTTGGCCACCACCTTTTTAGGCCTTCTGCTGATCACCTTTATCATTGGCCGACTTGTTCCCATTGATCCGGTTCTGGCCGTGGTCGGGGACAAAGCCTCCCCCCAGGTTTACGAAAAAGCCCGCATTGCCATGGGATTGCACCTGCCGCTGTGGAAACAGTTTTTGATCTATCTCGGCAATGTGCTTACAGGTGATTTCGGCATATCTGTGCTGACGGCCAATCCTGTGATCGACGATATTTTAAGGGTTTTTCCGGCCACCTTTGAACTGGCCGTCACGGCCACGGTCATGGGCATTTTGGCCGGCATCCCCCTTGGTATATTTTCGGCGGTAAAGCAGGGCAGTTTTCTTGACCATATCACGCGTGTTATCGGCCTGGTTGGCTATTCCCTGCCCATCTTCTGGCTCGGGCTCATGGCGTTGATGTTGCTTTATGTCCGGCTTGACCTGCTGCCCGGCCCGGGGCGGGTGGATCTCTTTTATGAGGGCATTGTAACGCCTGTCACCGGCATTTTGATGATCGACAGTATTGTTGCCGGGGAGTGGGATATTTTCAGAAACGCCGTGTATCATCTGATTCTTCCGGCCTCCCTTCTCGGCTACTATTCCATGGCATATCTGTCAAGAATGACCCGTTCCTTTATGATTGAGCAGCTTCGTCAGGAATACATCCTCACTGCCCGGGTTAAAGGCGTCAAAGAGTGGAAAGTGGTATGGGGGCATGCCCTGGGTAACTGTGCCATCCCGTTAATTACAGTCATCGCCCTTAGTTTCGGGAGTCTGCTTGAGGGATCGGTGTTAACGGAAACCGTTTTTGCCTGGCCTGGCCTGGGCCTGTATCTGACCAATTCCCTGCTCAATGCCGACATGAATGCGGTTTTAGGCAGCACCATTGTTGTGGGTGCCATATTTCTGGGGGTTAACCTGTTCTCCGACTTTTTATATAAAGTGATGGACCCCAGGGCCCGTTAATTTCCCCAACGATATTTAGATAATGACAAATAAAATATTAAAAACAGGCCGCATGAGGGAGTGGCTTCTGGCAGATACACCGGACTCCGCTTTCCAGGCCTGGTCCGGTCGAGCCTATCCGGGGCTTCTGGCATTCACGAAAAACCGGCTGGCCGTTTTGGGGCTGCTGATTATTGCCGCCCTGATCGCCGTTGCAGTGCTTGCACCTGTCATTGCGCCCTATGACCCGGTTGAAACGGACATCGCCAACCGTCTTCAGCCATTGTCTTTTACCCACTA
>QKDP01000081.1 GCA_003252055.1 Desulfobacter postgatei
CGGTGAATACCGCCGTCACGGTAACATGGGATCACAAACCCCCTGGGCAACCACAGCATTTTAGGGCGGCCTGTTTTTTCATTTTTGATTTCCGGCAGACCCCAGGATTTCCTGGGCCGGAAAGAACACGGCTTGTCTTTTTCTCCTGAATGCCACCCCAGCCGGAATTTTTTCACGGAATCCAGGTTAATTCCCCGGGAAGCCAGGTAATTTAACCCATGCCCATACTCCAGGAGCGCATGATGGGCCAGATTGACGAAATCTTCGCCCTTTTCCTGCCAGGTCTGCACCGGGGCTGAATGCTCTTTTGGCTCATATGGCATTGGTTTGGCAGCTGGATTTGCATTGGCAGGCTTGTACCGCGTCGGGATATAGCTCCCAGTATTGGAGCGGCCTGCCGCTTCAAACGCCTCTTTGTATTCATACCCGCAAAAATCCTTTAAAAACTGGACCAAATCACCCCCCTTGCCGCAACGGCGGCACCAATAAGACCCTTCACCCCCCTTGTCAGCAGGCCAAACGCGGAAACGGTCCGTACCATCCATGCAGGCCGGGCACGCCCCGGCATATTCCCCGCCCCTGGAGGTGGACACCTTTTTCACCGTAACCCCTGCCAGATGCAGGGCGTCCATGATGTTCATACACCTGTCCTTTCCCGGCCCTGGAAGATAGGGAGGATTCCCGGACCTTTTTTTTGAAACAGTCCAGAAGATAAGCTTTTATTTTTATTATTTATTTTTTCTTTTTTGGAAGAAGGGAGGATTATTACAAGAAAAATAAAAATAAATAAAAATAAATAAATATTATGAAGTTGTTGTGATAATCCTCCCATTGTCCGGATATGCGTATCCCTGCGATGTATTTTTAATGAATTAAGCATGTTATTTTTTTGGAAGATTAAAAAACCCTTTGTTTTGTCTATCCAAAATCCTCCCCATCCTCCCTGAGACCCACACCCAGGTATTTGATTGTGCCTGATTTGGCCTTTTCAAACCGGGCTGAAAACCATTGCCCGAAACGTTTTTTCTTGGGCACCCGGTTTGAAACGTTCTCTTTCCACCATCCTTCGAACTGTTCATACACCGCTGCAGCCGTGACGTGGTATCCTTCTCCCACAATGCAGCACTCATGGATAAAATCCCCTACAGAGTCCTCATCTTTCTGGTAATCCTGGACAGCCGCCTTCACCGCAGCCGGCTGTATCAGTTTAAACCCCGCCTTTTGCCACTCAATGCACCCTTTGACAAACCAGGCCAGAATACTCGGGTAAACCGATTCTAATTTTTTAGGCAAATTAGGATCTGCGTCTCTTTCGTTTTTGGCCAGCTCCTGGTCAGGGCCCTGCCGAATGATGAATGAAACGTCAAAGGGGAAAACAATCATACGCCGCCAGAACGCGAAATCATCGGCAGAGGCATGCGGCTTATGGTTGGTCAGTAACATCAAGGTATGCGTGGGTTGGAAAGAAACCTCGTATTTATCATGCGGATTTCGGCCGGTGATGGTATCCGCACCGGTCAGCCACTTAACCCGGCTGGATGAAATCTTGCAGCCGTCGTCTGTTTCAGAGGCAAACGCCATGCGCAGCCCCCGCAATGCCATAATATCCGGTGTTGGCCCGGCAGAACTGGCCACCCGGTTCTGATCCAGGAGCATTTCAGAACGGATCGAACCGGCCAGCGGCCCCAAAATATCTGAAATCGCTTTGACAATCATAGACTTGCCATTTGCCCCGCGGCCGGTCATAACGATAAAAACAGCCTGCATCACCTTACCCACCATAGCGGACCCGCACACTTGCCGGAAAAAATCCACCAGATCCTGCCTGCCATCAAAGATTTCCAGCAGCACCCCCTCCCAAACAGACATATCAACGAATATCCCATTCTCCGGATATTCAACGGGGCTTGCTTTAAGCAGATAATCTGTCTGCCGGCCGGGCTCCAGATCACCGGTGTTCAGATTCACAACCCCGTTGGCGCACGGCAAAAGCCATGGTTTTTGGTCCACTTCAGACCCGTCAATGGCCATGGGGTTCTTGCTGGTGTGCGCAAACAGCAGGCAATTGCGCCGCCGGTTTTTTGCCCGCAACCCAGATACCCTTTTATTTAACTGGTTCCGGGTGTATTTGAGTGACCCGGCATCTTTATTCTGCGCCTCCAAATCAGCAATTTGTCCGGACAACCGCTTGGCTTCGTCCTGGTAAACCATGGCAACGCCGTCAACAGACGCTAAGAAATCATCCATCTTGTCTATCGCCCAGTGATGCCCGGCCCATCGCATCCAGCAATCCATGGATTTATTGAACACGAAATCATCCCGGTACAACCGTTTGAACAGCTCACCGTCACCCAGCTCATTATTCACAAGGCATTGGCGGATAAAATCAGAGTCAAGATCTCCGGGACCGGATCCGCCTGAACCCGTATCAGCCTCTTTGACCCGCTTATCAACCTTGTCACGGATATCTTTTATGTCCACCATTGTACCCATTTAAGGCAATCTCTCGAAAAACAAGTAAAAAATTCAGTAAAGTTCCCCATTCCCCACCCATTTTCAAAAAAAGTCAGAGCCAAAACTCGCGCCTCTCCGCACCCGTAATGGAAAGGGCTGCAGAAGGACCCGTTCTTGATTTAATCATGCCGTTGCGGCAGATGTCCGCGTGACAGGAGCTTATGACTTTGGCTGGTTGTTTCATTGCTGGGGGAGCCGGGGGCGGAGCACCACTAAACGTTATAGTCATTGTTTATGTTCCTTTTAATTGGTTGCCGGGTTCGCACAGGCCAGCCCCGGCAGGCATTTAAAAGTTGAGATACAAGGAGAGTAGGCGCTGAAAAATTATGCGTAAAACAGGCTGCCACGGATAGATCCTGCTTTTTTTAAATCGCGGTAAAGCTCTTTCAAGATTGTCTCTACCTGGGCCCGGAACCCTGGGTCTGTTTCCCGTATTCCGTCACTGTGGCAATATTGATTGTGCTTGATCTGTTTCACTGTGATCTCATCGTAGGTACTGACATGGTGCTCCGCAAACCCAAGCATAGAGCACGCAAGCGCCTCAAACCCGGCTGCGTATGTGTATGCAATGACATCCACAACACTTCTGTCAGTAATGACGATGTCAAACCTGTCCCGGGCCTCTATCTCTTTTCGGATATGATTGGAAAACAGCCACAATTGCGCCTTGTCTGTTGTTTCTTTGTTGATCGGCAGAGGACAATGAGCCTCAAGGTCACACAACAGGCATACGGATTTATCCGGATGAAATATTTTCTGGTCCCGGTATTCCTTTGCGGCAGAAGTTGACTTTCCGGTGCCGTGGGACCCTGAGAACGTAATATGTTTTTTCATGAATTTAGCCTTTATCTGGCCCAGATCTGGACTGTTTCTTTTCGTAAGGAATTCATGGACAACATCAAGCTGTAACCCACTTCACAAAGGCCGGCCCTTCATCCTTTAGCTTGTCCAGCAAATAAGGGTCGGCACCTTTACCCTCCAGCATGGTTTTATCGAAGTGGATCACAAGTGATGACACGTCACTGGGGGCAGAAACTTCTGCCGACAGCACCTCTTTAATGGGGATGTCGGGCTTGATGCCAGGGGCGGACAATTCAAGAACACTCCTGAAAAATGACGACAAAACACTCTTCCCAGAAGCCATCGGCCCACTGATAACCAATGACTGGGTGGCACCGCCATCAAGCAATAGATCCCTTACAGCCGAACACAGCCCGTCAAAATCTTTTCCAGGCACAATTGCAGACTCCAAAAAAGCAGTTATTACAGGCGGCATATCAAAGCCACCATTCAAAATATCCATTTGCTGTCCTCTTCCATTGTTGTTTTAGGAACCATCATCGTAAAAGATCGGCGCAAAAATGAGCCGATCTTCCTCATCAAAAAAAGTGCTGCCAATTTCATCGGCTTGCCCACATTGTCCAATGGTGGCAAGCCCATGCGTACCCAAGCCATGCCATGAATACTGACCAGCACAGCCAAATGGTGATTTTTTTAAACGTTAGTTTTTTTCGTTTTTCCGCTTTTTTTCGGAAATACTTCAGTAATTTAGG
>QKDP01000014.1 GCA_003252055.1 Desulfobacter postgatei
GGCAGATCTGGTCATCAACCTGACCCCGGACAAACAGCACTCCAATGTCATTGAATCCATCATGCCGTTAATCAAAAAGGATGCCTGCCTTTCCTATTCCCACGGGTTTAATATTGTTGAAGAGGGCATGCAGATCAGAGAGGACCTCACCGTTATCATGGTGGCCCCCAAATCCCCGGGAACCGAAGTGAGGGAAGAGTACAAAAGAGGCTTTGGCGTACCCACCCTGATCGCCGTGCACCGGGAAAACGATCCCAGAGGCGAGGGATTTGAACTTGCCAAAGCTTACGCAGCCGGCACAGGCGGTCATAAGGCAGGTGTTTTGCAGTCCTCATTTGTGGCCGAGGTAAAATCGGATCTCATGGGCGAGCAGACCATTTTATGCGGGGTTCTTCAGACAGGCGCACTGCTGTGCTATGACAAGATGATTGAAGGCGGCATGGATGAAGGATACGCCTCCAAACTGGTCCAGTATGGCTGGGAAACCGTGACCGAAGCCCTGAAACACGGCGGCATCACCAACATGATGGACCGGCTGTCCAATCCGGCTAAAATCAAGGCCTTTGAACTAAGCGAACAGCTCAAGGAGATCTGGACACCGCTGTACAACAAGCACATGGATGACATCATGACAGGTTATTTTTCAAAGACCATGATGGAAGACTGGGCCAATGATGACGCCAACCTGCTCAAATGGCGGGCCCAGACCCAGGATACGGCTTTTGAAAAATCGACTTCCCAGGACGCAAACATCCCGGAGCAGGAATATTTTGACAACGGCATTCTCATGGTGGCCATGATCAAGGCGGGCGTGGAGTTAGCCTTTGATACCATGGTGTCAGCCGGCATTATTGCGGAGTCCGCCTATTACGAATCCCTGCACGAGGTGCCCCTGATCTCCAACCTCATTGCCAGAAAAAAACTGTATGAAATGAACGTGGTAATCTCAGATACTGCGGAATACGGCTGTTACCTGTTTGCCCATACCGCGGTTCCCCTGCTCAAAGAGTTCATGGCGGGCCTTGATACCGATGTAATCGGCACAGGTCTGGCGCTTGAAGACAACGGCGTGGATAACATCCGCCTGATCCAGGTCAACGATGCCATCCGGAACCATCCTGTGGAGATAGTGGGCAAAAAACTGCGTGGGTATATGGGGGCCATGAAAGCCCTGCGTTAACCTGTGCCCATTTAAAAGATAGCTTTTTCGTCCGATGTTCGGATGAACACGAGCCTGTTTTAATTTTCAGCATTCCCTTGCTGGAACGACCTCCTGCCAGGTGCGATGTAGGCGTTGGTGCAGCCTTCCTGCATCAACGCTTGCCCAAAAAAGAAAACCGGCCCAAACGAGCCAAGGAAATAAGGATAGTTTTGCATCATGTCCCTCGAATTCGCAGAAAAGCCACGAATGGAAATTCTGCATTGAGGGCCAAACGATTTCAGAATGAAATCAGTATAATGTTGGGCAGGCGTGCTTTTCCGGGTAAAGCTGGCAGACGAGGAGACAAAATTGATAAAAAACGAGGTCTGTCCCCTATTTTTTGTCTTCTTCCAACAACAATATCAGTAAGAGATTGAAGGTAGGTACGCACCAGCGGGCTCATTATAAAGTCCAACGGTTATCAGGGTAGCTTGACAGACAACCCGGAGCCCTTGGCTCAAGCACCAGCGAAACAGGTCCCCATTGCGCGATGGCACAAGAAAGCCCAGACCCGGGAAATCGGGTGCAGCGCCAATCAACGCCTTTAAATCATCATTGGACTCGGCGACGGTGTGATTGGACCAACCGATTCCGGTGGAATAGCCGGTGATTCTGCATAGGTGTTCAACAACATTGGCCGTCCCTATGTGTATCGCGTCAATAAGTTCGCCCGCACGATCATGACCGTGGACACGGTAGCATAGTCGGTTGCAGGCGGATAAATCCTCTTCCCTTGCAGGCCTAACATCATAACCTGGAAATTTGAGAGCAAGTGGCTTTCCTTGCATTGCGGTGAATGCCTCCCGACTGTTAAAACCCAACTTGGTATAAAGCGCGATTGCACGATAGTGCCAGGCCATCACCACACCCCGTAGACCAGGAAAGCGTCTTTGAGCCACACGATCCATCATCGCCTGTGTGAGCTGGCCCCCAATTGTACTATCCATCACAAGAGGATCGACGGATAACGGACCTGCCCCAGCGATGACCGAACGTTCATCGAGGAAAATACTGCCGACGATCTTATCATTCAATTCCGCCACGACTGAATAGAAACCAGGGTGCGAGAGTCGCATGCTCATGAGCGCAGTGGCAATTTCTATCGAAGGCATTTCAGGGGGAAATCTATGTTGATCGGCGATAGACTTAAACGCCTCATAACAAATTCTTCCACACTCTTTGGCATCTTCAATGACGCCTGGTCGTAGTATCAACTCCATGACTACCCATCCTTTTTACCTGCGAAAGCAAGAGCCTCGCAACTAATTTACATCTTTTGAGGCTCTTATCTTTTTCAAAGACAACCATGGCCTATCTTTGTATATCATCATGTGATGAATAGGATAGGAACTTGTTTTTTGTCAACCCAAAGTATGAAAAATAAACAGAAGCTGAAATTATGGCCCAGCCCGGCCACAGGCAGTAGAGTCAAGGACAGGCGCGGTAGTAAATTTACTCCGTTTCCTGTCCCTGCTCATCAAACCGGACGTGCGGAGCTACCGCATCCGGCTTTCCGACTGATTTCACCTTAAGGCACACGTCGTACGGCTCGTTTCATCGGTCTCGGCAAGAGTATTCCAAATCTACCAAATACTCTTTCCCATGGAAACCGGCGTATGCCTC
>QKDP01000243.1 GCA_003252055.1 Desulfobacter postgatei
GGCCCCTAATTTTGATAAGTCCCTCAGGGATTTGATCTCCCTGTCTTTGTGGTCCCGGATGGATATCCGCATTTTCAGGTGATCCGCAAGATCCGCATCCGACCAGGCCGAGGCCGGAATTACAAGGTTGAAATGCTTTTGGATGACGCCGGACAGCTTTGAATATAAAGGCGCATCCGAGTCGGGCAGGTGGTCTGCAATAAAATCAGCCCGCTGCTGAATGGGCATCAGCTTTACCCGATGGGATTTGGGCAGTGCCTTGATCAGCGCGGCGATCTTTTCCCTGAGCAGCCCCGGCACCAGGGTTTCCACCTGGTGGGGGGAGATCAGGGCCGCATCCTGGCTCGGCACTTTAAGGGTCACCCCGTCCGTCTTTGCCCCGGGATTGAATTCGTAATCCAGGGCAAACTCCCCCTGGTCCGTGGCAAGGGTGTCGGGAAACCGGGCCAGCAACGCCTGGTCCACATCGGTTTTCTGCAGCTCCTCACGGGTCATGCGCAGAAAGGTATCATCTTTTTTGTCTTTGATGAACTTGGCAAAGGTGCGGATGTTGTAAAAGGGCCTGGGCAGCCGGGACTGGTAGAACAGATAGATTTCATCTTCCGAGGCCAGGATGTCCCGCTGGCGGGTTTTGTCTTCCAGTGTTGCGATCTCTTCAATGAGATTTCTGTTGTGGGCCATGAACCCGAATTCCTGGAAGATCTCTCCCTGGACCAGGGCATGGCGGATGAACAGTTCCCCGGACTCTTCAGGGTTGATCTTTCCATAGGCCACGGATCTGCCGCTGGCAAGGATAAGACCGAACAAAGAGACCTGTTCGGATGCCACCACCTCCCCGCGTTTTTTTTCCCAGTGGGGATCGCTGTAGGTGCGGGTGCAAAGGCTGCGGCCGATCTCTTCAATCCAGGCCGGGTCAATATTACCCACACACCGGGCAAAGAGCTGGCTCGTTTTGACATATTCGGCTGCCACAATCCAGTTGCCGGCCTTATTGAACAGGCCGGAACCCGGAAAGATAACGGCCTGTCTTCCCTTGGCTGCCGTGAAAAGGTTTTTTTCCTTTTTCTGGGCAATGCCGGCCAGGTATCCATGGAGAAGGGCCTTGTGGATGGCGGCATACAAGGGACCGCCATGCTCAAACTGACCGGCCTTAAGGTCAGCGGTCTTGGGGTCCGCCGCCGGCGGACCGGTCTGTTCAATGCCGTGTTCTTTGATCATCCGGGTGATCTGGCCATGGATATCCTGCCACTCCCGCAGCCGCTTGAAGGACAGAAAATTTTCAATGCACCATTTGCGAAGGGCCGAGCGTGATTTCAGAAGGTTCCGGGCATCTTTGCAGGCATTCCAGATGTTGAGCAGGGTGATGAAGTCTGATGCCGGGTCCTTGAACTGGGCATGTTTCTGGTCTGCGGCCTGGACCTTGTCTGCCGGCCGCTGCCGGATGTCGGATACGGTCAGGGCCGTGGTAATAACAACCGCCTCTTCAAGTACGCCCGTATCTCCTGCGTTGAGCAGGATACGGGACAGTTTTGGGTCCATGGGCAGCCTGGCCATTAAGCGCCCTGAGGGGGTGAGCCGGTATTTTTTTCCCGGCTTTTGGGCGGCACCTGTTTTCTTTTCGGGTCTGCCGGCTGCAATGGCGTCCAGTTCCAAAAGCGTGTCAAATCCGTCCTTGATGCTTTTTGCGGCAGGCGGATCAATAAAGGGAAAGGTGGATACATCTTCAAGCCCCAGGGCAATCATGCGTAAAATAACTTCAGCCAGGTTGGAGCGCAAAATTTCAGGTGTTGTAAAAAAGGGGCGGCCATTGAAGTCATTTTCATCGTACAGCCGGATACACACCCCGTTTTCCACACGGCCGCATCGGCCCATGCGCTGGTTGGCGCTGGACTGGGACACGGGGCTGACCGGCAAAGCCGTGGTCCGGGTTCCTGGAGAATAGGAGGGGATACGGGCAAGGCCTGTGTCCACCACATACTTGATGCCGGGGATGGTCAAAGATGTTTCCGCCACATTGGTGGAGACCACCACCTTTCTGCCGGGTCCGGGAAGAAAGACCTTTGACTGTTCTCCGGCGGACAGCCGTGCAAACAGCGGCAGAATCGTGACCCCGGCCAGGTTTTTTCCCTTAAGTATTTCCATGGTCTCCCCGATGTCCTGTTCTGTGGGCATGAATATCAGGATATCACCGGTGCGGGTGCGCATTAACAGATCCACGGTCTGTCCGGCTGCTGCCTCCACATACCCCTGGTCATCCGGGGCGCCGGTGCTGTCGTTATCATTGCTGTTTTCATCTTCAATGGGTGCATAGATCAGTTCCACCGGGTACATCCGGCCCGAAACCTCAATAACCGGTGCATTGTCAAAGGCTTTGGAGAATTTTTCCGTGTCAATGGTGGCACTGGTGATGATCAGTTTGAGATCACGGCGCTTTTTGACAAGGTCGCGCAGGATGCCTAAAACAAAATCAATATTAAGGCTGCGCTCATGGGCCTCATCCACAATCAGGGTGTCATACTGGTTTAAAAATCGGTCCTGCTGGGTTTCAGCCAGCAGAATGCCGTCGGTCATCAGTTTAATATAGGCATTGTCAGGTGTGTGGTCGTCAAACCGGATTTTGTATCCCACGGATTGCCCCAAAGATTCGTTGAGCTCAAAGGCAATGCGTTTGGCCACAGTCATGGCGGCAATGCGCCGGGGCTGGGTGCAACCGATCATGCCCGAAATCCCACGCCCCGCTTCCAGGCAGAATTTAGGAATCTGGGTGGTTTTACCGGATCCGGTTTCACCTGAAATGATCACCACAGGATGATCCTGTATG
>QKDP01000355.1 GCA_003252055.1 Desulfobacter postgatei
CCTTTGCCCAAAAGTTTACAGACCAGGTGCTTGGCACCATCCGGGAACACGACATGGTTGCCCCCGGCCACAGGGTATTGATCGGCGTTTCCGGCGGTCCTGACTCCATGGCCCTGACACAGGTTTTAGCAGGTTTAAAAAAAGACCTGGACATCCGTATAGGCCTGGCACATCTGAACCACATGCTTCGGGGCAGCCACGCCCTGGCCGATGAGACCTTTGTCCGTGAATTTGCCCGGGAACACAACCTTGACCTGGTCGTTGAAACAAAAAATGTAGCAGAGCTTGCGGGAAAGCAGCGGCTCTGTGTTGAAGAGGCCGGCCGGAATGCCAGGTATGATTTTTTTGCCCGGGTGGCCCGGGAAAAAGGATTTCACCGTATTGCCCTGGGCCATAACCGGGATGACAATATAGAGCAGGTTTTAATGAATCTTGTCCGCGGGACCGGTCCCGGTGGCCTCCGGGGAATTCCGCCGGTCAGGCAGGAAAAATTTATACGCCCCCTGATCCGGATGCCCAGAGCCGACATCCTGGCGTTTCTTAACAGTATAAATCAGGGGTATATGGTTGATGGGTCCAATGAAGACACATCTTACCTTCGCAACCGGATCCGCCATTGTCTGATCCCGTTTCTTGAAAAGGAGTTCAACCCCGATATTAAAGCCGGACTGGACCGGCTGTCCGGCATCATCGGAAAGGAAGATGATTTTTTGGACCAGATGGCCCGGACCGCCCTGGACAAAGCAACAACCAGAGGGGAAAAAGATCAGATTGATTTGTCCATACCAGCGATTAACAAACTTGACCCGGCCCTGGGAGCCCGGGTCATCCGCGCAGCACTGTTGTCGGTAAAACAGAATTTAAGACGAATTTCCAACACCCATATCCGGGATATCCTTTACTTTGCAGGCAAAAAAGGAGAATCAGGAAAGAGTCTGGACCTTCCCGGCCAAATCCGGGTATACAGACAAAGGGATATTCTGCGTATAAAAAAAGAAGAAACAGCGCTGCGGACACTCGGCAGACATCTTAAGACCTGCCGGTATCAAAACGGACAACCGGACGAAAACCCCGGGACATAACCCTTGTATAAAATAAAATTATGTTTATATATACAACTTATTGGAACTTTCATATAACAGCCATGGGCTGACCTGATCTATCAGCATCCAGGCTCAACCCACAACAAAGCATGAAAGGAATTCAACAACTTATTGTGACTTTCATATAAAAAATGTAAGAGAGGAAAGACATTGAATCAATTCTATAAAAATATCTCCCTTTGGCTGGTGATTGTCCTGATGATGGTTATGCTTTACAATATTTTCAACCAGCAGCAGGGCGGCCAATCAGACATCGGCTATTCAGAATTCCTGTCCCTTGTGCAAGACGGCCGGATTCAAAGTGTAGTCATCCAGGGCCAGGATCTGATCATTACAGACACCAGTGGGGCAAAGTTAAACAGCTACGCCCCGGACGATGCGCACCTCATTGACACCCTGCGCAAAAGCGGGGTAGCCATAAAGGCCAAGCCTCCGGCTGAGTCTTCCTGGTTTATGTCCATTATCGTTTCCTGGCTGCCCATGATTGTGCTCATCGGAGTATGGATCTTTTTCATGCGTCAGATGCAGGGCGGCGGCGCCGGGGGAAAGGCGCTGTCTTTTGGCAAAAGCCGGGCCAGGCTCATGGATGAAAAAGGGGAAAAGATCACCTTTGCCAATGTCCAGGGCATTGATGAAGCCAAGGAGGAACTCACCGAAGTGGTGGACTTTCTGAAAAACCCCAATAAATATACCCGGCTGGGCGGCCGTATCCCCAAGGGTGTGCTTCTTGTGGGCAATCCCGGTACCGGCAAAACTCTGCTTTCCCGGGCCGTGGCAGGGGAGGCCGGCGTCCCTTTTTTCACCATTTCCGGATCTGATTTTGTTGAAATGTTCGTGGGTGTCGGTGCATCCCGGGTCCGGGATCTGTTTGCCCAAGGCAAGAAAAACGCCCCGTGTATTATATTCATTGACGAGATTGATGCCGTGGGCCGTCAGCGGGGCGCGGGTCTTGGCGGCGGGCACGATGAACGGGAACAGACCTTGAACCAGCTTCTGGTGGAGATGGACGGGTTTGAATCCAATGAAGGGGTTATTCTCATGGCAGCCACCAACAGGCCCGATGTTCTGGACCCGGCTCTGCTGCGGCCCGGCCGGTTTGACCGGCAGGTGGTCGTGGATATGCCCGACATCAAGGGCCGCGAAGGCATTTTGCGGGTACACATGAAGAAAAGCCCCCTGGAAAACGATGTGAATCCGTCCCTTTTGGCCAAAGGGACGCCTGGTTTTTCCGGCGCAGATCTGGAAAACCTGTGCAACGAGGCCGCTCTTCTGGCAGCCAAACGCGACCATGAAAAACTGTCCATGCGCGATTTTGAAGATGCCAAGGACAAGGTCTACATGGGGCTTGAAAGAAAATCCAAGGTACTCAAGGAAGAAGAAAAAAAGACCACAGCCTACCACGAAGGCGGCCATGCCCTGGTGGCCCGGTTCCTGCCCAATTCAGATGCCGTGAATAAAATCACCATTATCCCCAGGGGAAGGGCTGCCGGGGTGACCTGGTTTCTGCCCGAGGAAGGGGATTTCAAATACAAGGACCAGCTGGAAAACGAACTGTCCATTGCTTTTGGAGGCCGTGTGGCCGAAGAGATTATATTCAAACGAATCTCCACCGGGGCGTCCAATGACATAAAGCAGGCCACCAAACTTGCCAACCGCATGGTCAGAAGTTTCGGCATGAGTGAGGCCCTGGCACCGGTCTCCTATGAAGACCATGATGA
>QKDP01000316.1 GCA_003252055.1 Desulfobacter postgatei
CGGCGACATCGTTACAGGTGCGGCCACAGTTATCCTTGCCATGGGTGCAGGCCGTGCTGCAGCCACCTCCATTCATGCTTACCTGACCCTTGGATGGTAATTTTTAACAATGATTGAAAGCAAAGGCGGGGCCGGATACGAGTAGGATCCGGCAAGCCTTTTGTATTTCGCACTCATGGGCACCCTGCTGCTGTTCAGTCAGGTTTGATAAACACCTTATGGTCCACCAAGGACAGAGAGTGAATCTTTCCTTTTACAAATTTCTGTTCACCGAATATGGACACCAGGCGGATGCCCTCTTCTTCGGGTTCCACTTTGTCCACAGCTTCCAGAAAAAGAGACGCCTGTCCACTCTTGTCCATGAGATATGCATTGGCTTCACACATAATATGCACTCCTGATCTTTGATCTTTTACAGCCACGGGTCATCATCTTCCGTTTTTTGCTACGGAGAATAACGCCAATAAATATAATATACAGGTTTATATGAAAGTCACAATAAGTTGTTGAATTACTTTCATCGTTTGTTGCGGGGTTGGGCCTGGGTGCTGATAGACCAGGTCAGCCTATGGCTGTTATTGGTTTTTAATTACACCCAAAACCCTTTGCTATGACATTGGGAAATGGACATCTAACAGTTCATCCACCAGTTGGGGCAACGACGAACCCACCATCCCGACAATGGCAATATTCTCCTGGGTCAAGGGCAAAAGCACCTTTTTTGCCTGGGAGCAGGATACAGCTTCGGCCATCTGGGGGGTCACCTCTCCCATCATGGAATGGGGCATAATAATCCCCACAGTACCGATAATCATATCAGCACTCTTCACCGTCTGCACAATGGCGTTGGTGCCGGAAGCCCCCTTATTGGCCCGGGCTTTAAGCATCTGGGCCGTGGCAATGGCGTTGGTACCCAGGGCAATTACCTCAACAGACTCTTCAAACCGTTCCTTGATCCGCTTGATTACGGTTGATCCGATACCACCACCCTGACCATCGATAACACACACTTTTTTCATTTTGTTTCCTGTTAAATTACGAGACAGACTTCAGCCCAGACCGCTTTGGCTATATTTTCCACGGAATCATTTCCGTCAATTACAGCAACGCGCTCCTGGTGCTTCAAGCGGTGAAAAGCTGCCAAATAATTTTCCCGTACCTGCTTCATGATATCTATTTTTTCATAGATTTCAAGGTGTTTTCTGGTGGTTTGAAGCCGCTTCAGGCAGATTTGGGGGTCCACATCAATAAACAGGGTGATATCCGGTTTTAAAATATCTGCATTAAGCTGATTGGCCTGGATCACCCACTCCATATCCATATACTGGCTGTGATAGGCGTAGGAAGAAAAATAATATCTGTCACACACCACAATGGTACCGTTATCCACCATCTGACGGATACCGGTTTCAGGATTCATCAAATGTTCGGTGCGGTCTGCAGCAAAAAGGCTTGCAATGGTTCGCTGGTCCGCTGAAAGGCTGCCGGACAGCATCCGGCGGATCAGCCGCCCAACAGGACCGTCGGTAGGTTCGTATGTCGCAAAAAACGGGATGCCTGTTGATGATAGGCGCTTGCAAAGCAGTTCCATCTGTGTGGTTTTGCCTGCCCCGTCAATGCCTTCAAACACCACAAACCGGCCTTTGTTCGCTTCTTCCAAACTGACTTCCTTCCTACAACAAAATAAACCCGGCAGATTCCGGTAACCGGGACCTGCCGGGCTGTGACTTATTACCCCCCGAATGAATCAGGCTTAAGATTTGCTGTGGCAACCCTTGCAATTCACAGGGGCGGCCTTGGGAAGATCAGCAGCCTTAACCGCTTCCGCTTCCCTGCGCTTTTTGTCCGTATCCCGGTGGCAGGTTATGCAGGCATTGTGGTAGGCCGCCAGGTAGTACATCTGGTTTGCTTCATCCTTGATATTCCTGCTACCCGAAGGTTTGGTTTCACTGTGGCAAGAGTCGCATGCCTCAACTTCGCTTTCCCCGTCCCAGTCATGGTGACAGTCTTTACAGGCATATTTAAAATGAAGCCCATGGGGAAAACCAACGGCTCCCCGTGTGGCTTCCACCTCTTCCGGAGCCTCTATGTTAATAATACCCAGAGGGATGGTCAGGGTTTCATCACTGTTCTCAACCTGGGAATGGGGATCGGGATGGCATCCGGTGCAGGCAACAGGGCCTGTAACAATGCTCTTGGAGCCGGCAGCCTTTTGCCGATCAGCTTCATTTCTATGGCAGTCCCGGCATGCCTGATGATAGGCCCCGACCAAGGATTTTACGCTGTTTTCCGATACATCCGCCTGGCCGGGTTTGGGCGCCCAGAAATTTTCATGACAACCGCTTGTCCCGCAACTTTTTATGGGACCGGTTCCGTCCCACTTGTGATGGCACGCTTGACAGGAATAGGAAAAATGAAGGGAATGGGGAAAATTAACCGAAGACAGGGTGGCCTTGTATCCGGTATCCTGGGGAGCCTCCAAGGTCATGGTACCGATGGGAAGCTCAAATGTCGCCTCAGCGTCCTCAGCAAGGGCAACGCCCGTTAAAACAAAAGCAAAAACAAACCAGAACACTGCAATGAAAAATAATCGTTTCATGATCCCTCTCCAATAAAGCTGTTATGTTCAGATTGTACCGGATGTGACCGGGGTTTTCAATTGTCCGGTCCTTAATATCACATAAACACTATTGCTGATTCAATGCGCTAGTATATAAAGTTGTCTTTTGTATATTAATTAATGTTTATAAAATCAACCTGAATTTTCTCAATCAGGGCTAAAAATTCCATTTCAGGTCTCTAAAAAGCCGCATTCAGTC
>QKDP01000323.1 GCA_003252055.1 Desulfobacter postgatei
CCCCGGTCCAGTGACGGCCAGCTTCTGTTCCTAATGGAGATGGTCAGCAAGATGAAGGCGCCTGACCAGAATGTATTCGGGTCGCGCATCGCCTCGGTTCACAACGGCTCTTCCCTGTTCACCGGGGATGCCGGAAGCGGCGAGAGCAATATCCGCCGCCACATCATTGAGAACGATCTGCTCGAAGCCATTATCCAATTGCCCAATAACCTGTTTTACAACACCGGCATCACCACCTATATCTGGTTTTTGTCCAACAACAAATGTGATGCTAAAAAAGGAAAGGTCCTGCTCGTTGATGCATCCAGGTGTTTTCAAAAATTGAGAAAAAATCTGGGGAACAAAAATTGCGCGTTCTCTGCCGGCCATATCCGGGAAATCGCCGGGGCCTGTACGGGGATGCAGCCCATTGAGCCGGTACAGGATGAAAACGGCGAGGATACGGGCATTGCTGCCAAAGTATTTGAGAACAGCGACTTTGGATATTATAAGGTGGCCATTGAGCGGCCGGACAGAAGATCGGCGCAGTTTACGGAAGAGCGCATTGCGCCCCTGCGTTTTGATAAGGCCTTTGCCGTTCCCATGGCGTGGATATATGCCCAGTGGGGGGATGACGTTTATACCAAAGGGTTTCTTGCGGATCATGAAAAGAAGATCCTGGCCTTTTGCCAGGACAACGGCATTGCATTAAATACAAAAAGCCGTAAAAAACTGTTCAGTTTGAATGTCTGGAAAAAGCATAAAACCCTGGTTGACGCAGCCCAAACGCTGATGGCGGCCATGGGCCGGGATGAATCCAAGGATTTCAATCACTTTCAGTCCCAGGTGGATGCCGCCCTGAAAACCTTGAACCTGAAATTATCGGTCCCGGAGAAAAAGGCTATTTTAGCTGCCGTGTCCCGGTACGATGAAACCGCCAGGCGAGTGGTCAAGAAGAAGGTCAAACTGTCGGGAGACAAGCTTGAAACCTTGCTGGACCATCTAAGGTGCAGACAAACAGACCTGCCGGACTTTGGATTTTATCCTGTGGCGGACAAGAAGGGAGAATACCGGACGTTTGAACCCTGCCCGGATCTCCGGGACCATGAGTCCGTGCCCCTGCAAGGTGATATTCATGAATTTTTTAAGACGGAAGTCCTCCCCCATGTGCCCGAGGCCTGGATCAATCTGGATTCGGTGAAGATAGGCTATGAGATCAGTTTCAATAAATATTTCTACCGCCATAACCCCTTGCGGTCCATGGAAGAGGTCGCCGGGGAGATCCTGGACCTGGAGAGCCAGGCCGAGGGGTTGATTGCAGATATTCTATGCCTTGACGGGGCAGCGGTTTCCGGGGTGGACCATGACTGATCTTTTGCCCGTGATGCCGAGATATGAGACGTATAAGGATTCCGGGGTGGCGTGGATTGGGGAGATTCCTGAACATTGGAAGATATACAATCTTGGTATTTTACTGGAACCAAGTTCAATCAAAAACAAACCCCATTTGCCTTTGCTTTCAATAACTCGTGAACAGGGTGTTATTCAGCGTGATATTGATAACCAAGAAGAGAATCATAATTATATACCAGATGATTTGCGCAATTATAAATGCCTTCTAAAAGGTCAATTCGGCATGAATAAAATGAAAGCTTGGCAGGGGTCGTATGGTGTTTCAGAATTTACGGGTATAGTCAGCCCAGCATATTATGTCTTTTCATTCATTAAAAAAATTATTCCCGGTTACTTTAATACCGCAATACGCAGTCGACTTTATATTTCGTTTTTTGGGTGTGCCTCTGATGGGGTTCGCATTGGGCAATGGGACTTATCCAAAACAAGAATGAAATCTATTCCGTTTTTAGTACCACCCCTTGAAGAACAAACTACTATAGCCAACTTCCTCGACCGCAAAACCGCAAAAATCGACCAGGCCATTGCCATCAAGGAGAAGCAGATCCAGCTTCTCAAAGAGCGCAAGCAGATCTTAATTCAGAATGCGGTGACAAAAGGCCTTGATCCGAATGTGCCCATGGCCGATTCAGGTGTGGAATGGATTGGGCAGATACCGGCGCATTGGCAGGTGAAACGCGCCAAGTACCTATTTATTGAAGTGGATGAACGCTCGGCAACAGGCAAAGAAGAATTGTTATCAATTTCACACATGACCGGTGTTACCCCTCGTTCTGAAAAAAATGTAAACATGTTTATGGCTGAAGACTATACGGGTTCAAAAACCTGCCGGAAAAATGATCTTGTTTTTAATATTATGTGGGCATGGATGGGGGCGTTAGGGGTTTCTGACAGATCTGGCATAGTCAGTTCTTCTTACGGCATTTTCAGGCAGCAGAAAGAGGGGCAGTTTAACTCGAACTACCTTGAATTTTTATTAAAAACAACAAAATACATTGAGCATTATAATAAAGTTTCCACCGGTCTTCATTCATCTCGTTTAAGATTTTATGGTCATATGTTTTTCAACATGAAAATAAGCTTTCCCGACAGAAAAGAACAGAATCAGATTGTTACCCACATCCAGACCCAATCCGCCAAAATAGACCAGGCCATAGCCATACAGGAACAAATGATCGAAAAGCTCAAAGAGTACAAGGCCACCCTGATCAACGCTGCCGTGACCGGGAAAATCAAGGTGCCGAACCCGGCAGGGAACAAGGTTGTGGCATGACGGTAAAGGATACCCCAATGACCGATGACAGCCGCATTCAGATCTACCAGAGCCCGGATGGGGAAACCTGTGTGCATGTCCGGTTTGAGCAGGACACGGTCTGGTTGACCCAGCGCCAGATGGGGGAGGTGTTCGACACCACGCCTGA
>QKDP01000235.1 GCA_003252055.1 Desulfobacter postgatei
AAAACTGGGACAGGTTTTCAATAATCATCCGGCGCTCTTCCAGCTGTTTGCGGTAAAGCATGGCGGTCAACGCCCCGATGCTTTCGGCCAGGGCCTTGGCATTGGGCCCGGTGCCCGGATAACGGTCAAGACACTGGGCCAGGGTAACCTGCTGGACAGACAGGTCATTGAAACTTCCCAGATGGTCCTGCAGTCCCTTAAGGGTTTTCAGCAGGCTCTTTACCCGTTTGTCGTCAAATAAGGGCTGGGCCGACTCAATCAGGTACCGCAGCTTTTTGCACTGGATGCGCAGTTCATGAATGGCCTCATCAGGGGTCTTGTCGGTTATATTTCCGGCAAGCTTGCACACCTTTTTATATCGTTTCAAAACAAGGTCCGCGGCAAAAACTTTGGACGGGGCATCAGCCCTGGGGCCTTTAGGCAAGTCTTCGGGATTCTCAAATAACTTTTGAATGGCTTTGATCTGTTTTTTGTAGGCCTTGGACTTAAGCATGGCCTTAACTTTTCCAAAAGCCTCATCCCGATCCTGTTGCAGTAGTTCAAAAAGGACCTCAAGGCCGGGATGGGCGTGGGGCGGAACCAGGGCAAAATAATCGTCCTTTGATAAAAGATAAACATCCCGGTCCCGCATCAGGTTGGTGTCCTGCATAATATCCCTGAAGTCCTGTTTCAGTTGGTCAAGGGTTTCGGTGGCCACTACACCGTTGAACAGGGTAAGCACGGAACGGACCTTGCGCAGACTGACCCGCCACTGGTGAAGAAACTCGGTGTCAATATCATCAATCACTCCGGGTTCGTTTCGGCGTGTCACCTGCAAAAAGGTCTGAACAATCGTACAAAGACTTGTCCTAACAGGGGCATTTTCAGACAGGCGAATATCCGGCTTGGATGTATAATCCGAAATCCTAAGCTTGAGAACTTCTGCCGGAAGCCCTGGTTTTTCCATGTTCTCCAAAATACCGCAAATCAGCGCATGGCTGTCGCTGTAGCCTCGCATGGGACAGGTCCTAAGCCAGGACCAGGTATGTTTTCCACGGCTCAAAGTGATTGATTCAACGCGGCAACAGGTTTTTTGCTCATCGTCTAAAAGACTTAATGTATCCCGAATTATAGTCACCTGCCCTGCCGGCGTAAACGCCCGCAAAGCAGACAGATTCAAAAGCAAGTCCCTGACGGGCCCCTGGGGAAGATCCCGGGCAAATTGCCATTTAGATTCCGGTGCCGCCTGGACAGTTAAATCACCTGACCAGCAGAGCCTGACCAGACCGGATTCAGCCTGGATCAAAAGGGCTCCCGAATTGTAAACCGCTGCATCAAAGGTATCCAGAATCGTCCCCTCCTCAGGCTCACATGCACTGCCTGCCAGGGTCATATTTGCATCTTTGAGTATATCATTTATCTTTTTGACATTGATACCGGCCGGCAGCATAAACGTTCGTGGGGATGGAAGAGTCATCGTTCTGATTTTTCCTTGTTCTTTTCAATGTATTCATGGATCAGGTTTTCAATAATGGCCTGGAGACTGGTCTCTTTTTCAATGGCCAGGATTTTAAGCTCCTTGAGCACTTTTTTCTCCAGCCGTAAGGAAGTATTCACCTTTTTGGTTTTTACCATGTTAGATCCTTGTTAAACTTTGTATTAAACCTTGTGATAATGACGTCATTAAATTAGAATGTCAATCATTATGGATTCAATGACAAGATACGCCGCCATCGACATCGGTTCCAATGCTGTGCGACTGCTTTTAGCCATGGTATCGGAAGAAGCGTTCGGACTTCGGGTAAAAAAAATCTCCTGGATGCGCATGCCCATTCGTTTAGGCGAAGACGCCTTTTTACGGGGTATGATCTCGGATGAACGAGCCTGTAAACTGACAAAAACCATGGGGGGGTTTGCAAAGCTTATTGATGCTTACCAGCCTGTGACGGTCAAGGCCTGTGCCACTTCGGCCATGCGGTCTGCCGGAAACGGCAAGCAGGTATGCCGCAGAATCAGGGAACAGACCGGTATTGACATCGAAATTATCAACGGCAGACAGGAAGCCCGGTATCTTTTCCAAAACCGCCACGAAATAATGACCTCATCGGAAAAGGCTGCTTTGTTTGTGGATGTGGGTGGCGGCAGCACGGAAATCACGTTATTCTGTGACGGCAGGGTTCAGGCCAGCCGATCCTTCAACCTGGGCACCATCCGTCTGCTCAACAACCGGGCCCGGCAGCAGGACTGGGATCTTATGAAATCCTGGCTGAAAAAGATCACCCTGGGCCACGAGCCTGTGGAGGCCATTGGCAGCGGCGGGAACATCAACCAGCTGTTTAAGCTGGCCAAGGGCCGGCCAGGGACATGGGTGAGCCGGAAGAAAATAAAAAAAATCCGGGATGAACTGGCAGCGTATTCCCTGGAAGAACGGATGAAACGCTTTTATTTGAAACCTGACCGGGCAGACGTTATTATCCCGGGTGCACGGATCTATATTAAAGCCATGACCTGGGGCCGGTGTGAAAAAATCCATGTCCCCATGCAGGGACTTGCCGACGGCATGATTCGGGTCCTGCACGACCAGAGAGTGCAGGCGCAGTCCATGGAAACACATGCGCCTGCAATTGAACCGGTACAGAATGAGGCCATCGCCGCAGAAAAACCGATTCACAGCCGGGCCTGAAAAAACTCAGACGTTTTCCATTGCCTATCTACAACATGATCTGCTGCCGCACCCTTTGCACCCGGCGTGCGGTTCCAGGCTGTATTCAAGGTGGAATCCCGTGCCTGCAAAATCAACACCCACGGAACCTGCTTTTT
>QKDP01000065.1 GCA_003252055.1 Desulfobacter postgatei
GCAGGCCACAGACTACTGGACCCGGATTGCCATGGCCCGCAGGTTCAATCAGGTCGTTCAGGCCCTGCTTTCCCGCTTCAATGACCCCGATTTGGTTCAACGCCTCTCTCCTTTGCTTGACGCAGCCTACCTCACCCGGCTAAAAGCCTTGTCCACTACTCATTTTGGTATGGCGACCCCTTTTATTGCGCCCCAGCGGGAAACGGCCATGCAGCGAATCCTGGCTGATCTGAATGAATTGGAACAACAAATAAAACAAACCCTTCAACCATATATTCAAACCAGGCTGAAACAAGTTTCAACAAAAGAAATTCAAGACAGCGGCTTGAAATGGGTGGATACACTGCTGATTGTCACACCGGACAAACCAAAGGGGATCACGGGGTCCCGGTTTATAAATCTGCCGGTCTCGGAAGATATACCACCGACGCATGGATATTATTTAAAAGGCCTTCATACACAACCCGTCCCCTTGATTGCATTGCCCCGGCCTGCAGGCCGTCCCCGGTTTTACATCGCCGGCCCAACTCCCCTGCCGGACGGTCTTTATATACTGTACCGGGGCCCTAAGCCAAAGACAAAAACAGACAAACCTGTGTTGCGTATAACAAATGAAGGGGCATTCCTGACCAACCGGATCATATCGGTTGAGTTTGACCCTTCGGGTAACCTTAAGGGAATACAGTGGAACAAAGAGACGGTTGTTGAGTCCCGAAGTACGGTTCCGTATTTCCGGTATGAAAACCAGGTCTACAGACCGGAAAAACTGGTTATGAACGCGTCTCGAACAAACGACCCCGGGACAGCTTCACTTGAACTGAAGGGGAAATGGGAAGGGCCTGACGGGCATACCGTTTCCAGTGGGTCTGTGGACTATGTATTCAGTTTGATGGAAGGGCTGCCGTACCTGTTTATTGACGGCCGTCTCCGGTATCCCGGAACCAGCTTGAAGGATGTGATGAACGCCGATGCCAGGGACCTGTCCAGGCAATTAGATCTGGGATGGCAGGAAACAGCACCGGTTGAATTGCGGTTTCTGCCCAAGACCGGTCGATCCCAGCCCATCCGCATTCTAAAACACAACTTCATTGATGTGGAATCCGCCTATGAACTTGACTATTATAAACATTCAAAACAGAATCTGAATCTGGATAATGTGAATAACCATATTACGGATGGGTACATCGCACTGGTTTCCGGAAAAAAAGGCCTGGCCGTAGGTGTGGACAAAACTGTGGCCTCAAATTTTGCATTTGCCCCGGTAAAGGTCAGGTATGACAGGAAGCAGGATTTGTTCAGTGCCAGGATCAACCCTTTCGGGACTTACTACGGCAGGCAGTGCTACCACCCCACCTGGGGAAACCGCCAGGGATTTAAGGCCACAGTGATCTCCGGAGAGCAATTTCACAGCTCTGCACCAACCTTTAACGGTGAGAATGGAAATTTTTCCATAATGCTCGGATTTTTTGACCAGGGAGAAATGACTGACCGGCTCAAAAAGGATCTTTTAATGTATTCAGCGCCTGCAATACCGTTCAGTCTCAGGGAATGGCCGTCAAAAAAATCCCTGCCGCCCGTTGCTCCGGATACTTTCCAGGCTTCTTTTGCCGATGGGGAACTGACCTTGAGATGGGAAAACCATAACCCTGATATTAAATTGTTTAAAATTCTGCTTGGGGAGCAACCAGGCAGGTATGCCCATGTTTACCAAACTTACGGAAAAAGCCTGACTCTGGATCGGTTTTCCAGCGACCTTCCTTTTGAATCCGGGAAAAGATTTTATGCTGTTATCAAGGCCGTGGGAACATCAAATAAAGATATTGCAACAACCAATGAAATCGCACTGGATTTTCTTTCGCCCCAATATTACCCGACCCGGGCCGAGCTTCCCCTGAATTTATATCTGGAATTGTTGTGGGCCAATCTTAAAGCTGCAATGCGGTTATATTAATACAGCAAATATGGATACAACCAATTACTAAATGGAGGGACAGATGGCGATCAGGATTGTTTACATGACAGCCGGAAATGTGGACGAAGCGTCGCGAATAGCAAAAGCATTGGTTCAACGGCGGTTGGCCGCCTGTGTGAACATCATTGACGGTATACGTTCGATTTATGAATGGGAAGGGACCCTTCAGGATGAACGCGAGGTGGTGATGATTGCAAAAACGCATGCGGATTGTTTGCCTGAACTGGAGGAGGCGGTGAAGGGCATGCATAGCTATGATTGTCCCTGTATCGTTGGGTTGGCTGTGTCTGGTGGCAATAACGCATTTTTGGACTGGGTGAGGGCTCAAGTTGACCCTGCTGCGTCGGTAACGGATGACTAATGTTAAAACTGGTTCTAACTTCGCCCATTTAGCCATAGGAAAAGAAAACGCCGCAGACGGGTGACTTTGGGAGCAGGCGCGCCTCTTTGGAACCGTTCAAACACTATTTATCTTTTTTCTTAATGCTTTAATCCTGCTGCGCCTGTTTTTCGAATCAAGGCGACTGTTTTTCGATGCCCGGGTGGGCCGGGTGGGTTTCCTTTTTTTCACAGGCCGGACAGCACTTCTGATCAGTTCTGCAAGCCGTTCCAATCCGTTCTCACGATTTTTTGCAGCGCTTCTAAAGGCCATGGCCTTGATCACAATAATCCCCTGCCGGGTAATACGCTTGTCGTTGAGGGACAAAAGCTTGGCCTTAATTTCATCAGAAAGATCCGAGGCATGGATATCAAAACGGATATGAACACCTGAAGACACTTTGTTCACATTCTGCCCCCCGGGTCCCCGGGACCGGATGGGGTAAAA
>QKDP01000042.1 GCA_003252055.1 Desulfobacter postgatei
GCGGCGTATTTGAAAGGGGTTTGGGGGGAGTCTTGATGATTTAATCCGGAATTCCTTGAACAATGCCGAAATGCTCAATTATTTTCAGAGGTGGCCCTCCAAATTCGGGCAGTGTGTTAAGGTTGCCATACCCTGTCCGAAAATCGGGGACCGCCTTTGGGAGAAGGTCAGCTTGCCTGAAAGAAAAAAGCGACGGAACCATTGCTTCCATACGTATGGAAAAACGGATCCGCCGCTCTCGAATATAATTGTCAGAAAGAATAAGTCAGTTCGGCACGAAGGAACGAGGCCGTATGATCCTGTTGATCATCCGTATAGTAATTTCCAGGCTTCATGAATTCAAACAAAAGATGTCCTGAGAGTTTATCTTCTGAGGTAAACAGTTTTTCCTTGAGGGTAAAGCTGTTTTTACAGGTAATAAGCAAACCACGATCATTACCTCCACCCGCACCGTTGTCCTCAGGTGCCCACATATATCCGAGCAGAAGGTCAAAGCCCAATTTTTCAATGGGTGAAATTGAAAAATCAATATATGGCATGTTCAAGTTGGACCAGCGACCTGCGCCGTCGGTGTCAAAGGCATAAACGTATAATTCGCTGTATTGCGGCCAACGAGCCCAGGGCGGATTCCAGCCCTCATCCTTGGACGTTTCGGGGTCATCGCCGGAAAGATAATACCAGCCCAGACCGATGTTTGCTTTCTGTGCGGCAAGGGGTTTTATGTGCAAAACCGCCTTGGCATCGATCATAAACGCAGAAATGTCATTACCAAACTGATAGGCTGCCTCAAGATTACCGTCAAGATAGGTGGCAAAGACCGGCATCAAGCGGGCGCCAATGGTATGACGGTCATTGTTATTAAGAAAAGCCACATCTTGTTCATGGGTCTTAACGAGATAATACGCCTCAAACGGAAGCTTTTCGATGGATTTGTTTTTAACATAAACACCACCACCCGATTCCGTGCCGTCATAAGCATCTCCACCCGCGAAGCCGACAATGTCGCGGTCTTCGGAGTGTATGGCGATCGGATCCTGAGCGTTGGTGTTTAGTAAAAGAAAATCGACTGTTGTGTCGGCAAAACCGGAATAAGTCAATTTCACAGCATCAAAATAAATCGTTCTTGAACCATCTTTTGGCGTTCCGTCAAGAATCACTTTCCCAGTTCCATAGATCAGGTCCTGACGCCCGAAACGAAGGGTCCAATCGTTCCGTTTCCAGTCAAAAAACAGGTTGTCGATTACAATCTCGTCTAAGGAGTTCCAGGAGTTGTTATTCGGCTCCTCATAAGTACGGAATTCATTTGTGAGGCGGGTTCTCACCATGAAATTTTCGTCCGGATGGTACTCCCCCCAAAGACGGGTCCGATAACGCTGGAAATGATTCACGCCACCACGCGCTTCACCGCCGTTGGTGTAGGGGATATTGTCAAAATATACTTCACGAAGTCGGATATCGCCCCCGAATAAAAATTCCGGACCTGCAGGCGCAGCATCCGCTTTCAATCCTCCCACGGTTCCAGGCTGACTTTCCTCCGATGTTGCTTTCCCGTTTTGATCCGCGCCGACCGGGAAAGACATCATGGACATCAAAAGCGTAAGGAAGGCAATATTTAATTTAAATCTCACAACAATGCACTCCTTTTTACATTTTTCTGGCGTTACTCATGCCAAGCATAAAGATTGTCAACAGGGGTGAAGTGCCCCAAATATTCAAACACCCCGTCTGTTATAAAAGTTCAAAAACCGGCTCAAAAACCAAGCACAATCACCTGGAAGAAAACACACCTTGCCGTTTTCGCCGTTCTCGAATTTTGTCCAATTGGAGGATAAACAAACCACCGGCCGCGACCAATCAGTCCGCTGGTTTATCTGCTGACCTTGTTAACCATTGTGTCCGAATGTATCATATGCCGCCGGCGGCACCAATCTTAAAGCGCCG
This sequence comes from Desulfobacter postgatei, assembly GCA_003252055.1. Classification (GTDB taxonomy): domain Bacteria; phylum Desulfobacterota; class Desulfobacteria; order Desulfobacterales; family Desulfobacteraceae; genus Desulfobacter; species Desulfobacter postgatei_B. The sequence goes on from QKDP01000042.1 coordinate 1,942, forward strand.
TCATATGTCAAATTTCAGTACTTTTCCAGAACGGATTATCGCCGGAAAAACATCCTGAAAACAAAAGTTCCCCTGTAGTTTTTTTCTGTAATCTTGATTGTTTTTAAGTCGGGCCATCTCATATGTTGTACTGAATTGGGTCTCGGGGCCTCCTACCTGAAGGGAATTTAGGGCAAGTCTTGACGATTCAACCCGGAGGTCGCAGAATCGATCAACATGGACTAAGTTTAGTCTATGTCTTAGATAAGGAGGTGTCGATGTCCAGCGTGAATATCCATGAAGCAAAAACCCATTTTTCCAAACTGGTCGAGGCCAATTTCTGGAGAAGAAATCATCATCGCCAAGGCGGAAAACCCCGTTGCCCGGTTGGTCCCGTTGGGTGCCGACGAACCTGCCGGAGTTAGGTTTGGTTTGTTGAAGGGAGAGATCGAAATTGCCGAAGATTTCGATGCGCCGCTGCCGGCAGCGGAGGATCAAAAGCTTTTGGGGAGATCTGCAAGCTTCGCCCTAAAAAGTAATTCTTAGGCCCTGATAACACTGTTGAACTCCCATGTTTACAAGCAGAATCTGAATTCCCGCCTGCGCGGGAATGACGAAAATCGGACTTTTGCAAAAGGCTCAACCTACGCAATTTTCAATCCTCGGGGAAATCTCCCCCTACCGTTGCGTGATCTTGATTATTCCTTCAGAACCATTCCTTCCTCACCAAACAGATACAAAGCTTCAGGGTTTATAAATAGGTCCGTCACGCTATCCGCCGGCAGGGTGCATTGGCCGGGGATGCGGGCCACCATGGATGGCTGGTTCTCCGCCTGGGCAAAGTGAAAATGGACCAGGGTTTCATGGCCGAG
>QKDP01000168.1 GCA_003252055.1 Desulfobacter postgatei
TAAGTTATTTTTGCTTACACCAAATTTTGAAAAATTTCCAATGCTTTTTAACATGATATTTTGCTACGGAAAACATGTAGTGCCATACAAAAACCTAACCACTTGACATTATAGAGTTTCTCCTTTTCGCTCGAAAACTTGGGTCAGGTACACATCCCCTGTACGATTTTCAAAATCCAGGCAGCAGACATTGTATCCGCTACCCTGTAAGCGATGGTAGCAGGCATAGGCGGCAATACCGGCATGGCCGTCGGCATAGGCCGTAACCCCTGTTTTGTGCTCATGGCCGGTAAGCACAAAATGAAATTGCCTTCTTATCATGTCCTCTGCATAGGTTTTGTCAGGCTCCGCCCCCCAGGATAGGGGATGGTGAAACAAGGCAATCTTGACCCGGGCCGATTCCATTTGCTTTTGCATCCATGTATTCTGCCATTTCCAGGCCACCCGAAGCTTGCCGTTTTCCTCCTTGCTATTTCGCCCGCTGCTCCAGACCGTGTTGAACCCGGCAATACCCACCCGGATGCCGTTGATGTCTACCGTGGTGCCGTAGGTCAGGCGATCGGGGTCCTGGAGCATCACCCGGTTACCGAAATCTTTTAAAAAATTGCGGTAGTCTTCCAGGCGGTCCATGACCCGATTCCAGTCCTCCCCGCCGCCGTTCATGAAATCCGAGAGGCTCTCCTGGTCGTCCAGGCTGTCGATAAACATGGTGGACATTTTGCCCACCCGTTTACGGTTGACGTCATGGTTGCCCGGCACAAGAAAAATACGCGTTTTGGGAACCGGCTTTGAGAAAGCGGTTCTTACTTGCTCCAGAAATTTTTTAACTCCTTTATACTGGTCCTCTAAATTTTTTCCCGGTTCAGGCCCCATTTGCCCGAAGGCCAGATCACCGCTGAAAAAAATCAGATCCGGGCACAGACCATGATCCTTTTCCAGAAGCTTCAGGTCTTTAATAAGGTTTTTCAAGATAGGTTCGGCATCCCAGGCATCTTTGGGTTTGCCGTAATGAAGATCGGACAGGTGAAGCCAGGAAAGCTTGGACACGACAGACTCCTTTGCATGAACAGATCGTCAACAGAACTTTAAAGTATCTGTCTATATCAAAGGATCAGGCATTGTCAACCGGGACAGTATATCACTTTTCCGGCAAAAACGGACCGCACTTCCCCATAAATCAGCCCGGGGTCGGCATCATACCGTTTAGAAAAATGAAAAGGGACCAGTTGACCGACATTGGCGGCCTTTGCAATCTCACCGCAGGCGCCTGCGGTGAGGTGGCCTGAGGCGGCGGCCCGGGCCTCGTGGGCCCGGGTAAAGGCAGCTTCACAAAAAAAGGTGTGGGCATTTTGGGCAAACCGGATCAGCCGCTCCCGGTTGGACAGGGTATTTGCAAAATCCGTTGCATAGACCAGGGCCTGGGCCGGACTGATGCGGATCAATGTTTCAGCCAGGGTCCCGGCGGGAATCGACTTGCCGTCGGGAAGGAGAATCAATGCGTCAAGATGGCCTGAGGCCATGGCGTTTTTGAGCCGGCCAAGCCAAGGCCCTGTCGGCAGCCCCATACGCGCGAGGGGTGTTTTGTTGATGTTCAGCCCCGGCGCCAGTTCGATCCTGTAGGCCATCACCGGCGTGCCGTGGTCCAGCTGGATGGCCCGGGCTTTGAATACGCCGGTTTCAAGAATCATATTGTCCTGGATTTTTTCTTTTGCAATCAGCTTGGGCCGCGGCTTTCCGCCCTGTACACGGGAGACGGTCATGGCATCCGTATCAAGCTCGTGGACGCGAAACTCCGGGCCCGGGTTTTCCAGCCGATCCCAGAGCACCCCGTTCACCATGCCCTGGATATTGGCAGTAATGCCGGGCGGCCCAAAGATATTACAGGCAGGCAAATCCCCCATCCGTGACCGGAGAAGGGGAAAAAATCCACTGATGTGGTCCATGTGGGCATGGGAAATAAAAACATTCGTCACTTGATGGGCAATTTTTCCAGGCAGGCGTTGACCATGGCCCAGGTCCAGGACCAGGCTTAATTTTTGATTCATGATCCGTACATGCACCAGGGGATCGCCTGTGACCCCGTTCATGAGGCAGGCACAAAGATCGCCCATGTGGACAAGGGTATCTGACGATTTTTCTTTGGTGAGTCTCTTGCCCTGAAACACACCGGTTCGGCCTGGGATGCCGGCCGAAACCGGCTTTACCGTCTGCAAAAAGCCCGTCCCGGTGCGGCAGGCATCCCTGACCGTCAGCCCGTCAAAAGGTGCCGGTCCGCCGGGTGCAAGAATTTTGATTTTTTCCCGGTCCATGGCAACCACCTCCCCCATGGCAACCGGCATATTTTCTTTCATCAGTGCGACCTGGCGTCCCAGCCAGGCGTCGGGGACTTCCCGGGGCGGCGGTGTTCCGGTAAGCGTAAGGGATTCAAAGGCGGCTTCCAGGATTTTCGCCCCGTCAAGATAGGCATCCCACAGCCGGGTGCGGGCATGCATCCGCTCTTTTTTGCCGGGATGTCGGGCTTTTTGCGAGGGTTCCACCCGGAAAACCCTTACCGGTGCAGCCGCCAATTCCTGAAAACAGGGCAGCGGTGCGTCCTTTTTGCAAAGCACAAGAACGGTCTGAATACCAAGCGCATGGATCAGGCCTGTGAGCAGCTCGGCTGCGGCAATGCCCCGCGTCAGGCCGGGAGTATCCACCAAAAGAGGATTCCTGCCCGCATCCCTGGCAATCCATGCAGCAGCCTGGACAAGAGGGAGACGAAACCGCCCTGCATCCAGGCTGCAAACCGGG
>QKDP01000259.1 GCA_003252055.1 Desulfobacter postgatei
TATACACCGCTAAATTATCATTTTCACACGCAAGGCTATAATGAAAGGCCTATGGTAGATAAGAGACCGGGAACTGTCAAGGATAAATCAGAAGGCTTTGGGGGTGATCTTTCCCAGTGCTGACAATGGCGTTTTACGCCTTTGGGGACCATCAATCGGCTTATCCCTATCCCAGGCCTTGATCATATTTTGGGCCAAACCAATTTCCGGTAGGTTGGGTTAAGGAACGAAACCCAACCTACGCAGTGGACGAAATTAGAACCAAGCCCCTATCCCATAATGTCCATTGAACGGAAAACCGGGCACCAGCCCCCAACAAAAATCACCGGCATTGCGGTTTTTTCACCAAAGGTATATTCTATTAAGCATAAAACTATGGAGAAGCGCAAATTTCCGGTTCCCCTGTAACCCATCACCCAGGAAGATTAAAAATGAAAACAGCTGAAGACATCATGAAAAAAGAAGTTATCTCAGTGACCCCGGAGACCGACATCACCCAGGCCGTGGAAATTCTTTTAAACAACCACATTAACGGCATACCCGTAGTGGATGGAGATGGCGTACTCAAAGGTATTTTGTGCCAAAGTGATCTCATTTTCCAGCAAAAGAACATCTCCCTGCCCCCCATACTCACCTTTCTGGACAGCATTATTCCCTTGTCTTCATCTAAAAAACTGCAACATGAAATGGAAAAAATGGCCGCCATCACCGTGGCCCATGCCATGGTTGCAGATCCTGTCACCGTAACACCGGACACACCGGTCAGTGACATCGCAGCCCTGATGGTTGAAAAGCATTTTCACACCATTCCCGTGGTTCAGGACAATAAAGTGGTGGGTATTGTGGGTAAGGAAGATATGCTGAAGACATTGATAAACCCATAACTCGATGATCAAATTTTTGTTAATTTGCCCAACTTCTGCGTTGGAAAAAATTTTTAATCCTCAAAATATGTTGTATATTCCTCCGGTTAAAAATTGTTTCCGCCTTGAATTTGATCAAATTCCCTAAAAACTTGATGATCGAGCATAAGGCCAACGCATTCCCATTTTCGAAAGGAAGGATGGTCACGAACAGAGAGTGCCCATGAAAATTCTGCTGGTCAATCCGCCAAACTCCGGAAAAAGCATCCCGGAGGAGCAATTCGGGATTACCTCCATAAAAGCGATCTTCAGAGGAGAACCGCTGGCACTTGAGGTGCTTGCCGGCAACCTGTACGACCACGACGTTGAAATCCTTGACCTCAAGGTTGAGCCGCCATCAGCGCTCATTGAAACGGTTCACCGGTTTATGCCGGATATTGTGGGTATTACCGGTGTCACGTGTGAAGCAAATTCTTTGATCCGTATTGCCCGAAAGATCAAAACAGATCCCATGGGGCAAAAAATCATCGTGGTGGCAGGGGGACACCATGCATCCTGCGACCCCGGCTATTTCAATGTTGATGTCATCGACTATATTGTCTGCGGAGTAGGCAAACTAAGCTTTCGCCAGCTTGTCCAGGCTCTTGAATCCGGCCGGGCCGTCAACCTGCCGGGGGTGGCCAAAACATCTCCGGGAAGCCCCCTGACCTTTGTCCCCCGCAAATATACATTTGAAGACCTGGTGGATGACCGGCCGCCCCGGTACGACCTTGTCAAGGCATACCGGGACACATATGTCATGGGGGGCATCGGAAAGGCAGGCTTTGTTGTAACGGCCTATGGCTGTGTCCACTCATGCGCGTTCTGTTCCATTCCAAATATAACAGATCTGTATCTGACCCATTCCATTGATTCTTCAATCAACTGTTTTAAACAGCTTGAAGATGTTTCCCTGATACGATGCGTTGATGCCAATACTTTCGGCCATATATCCTTTGCAAAAAAATTTGCCTCATCCATTATCAAATCCGGTGTTAAAAAGAAAATTGTGGCCGATGTCAGAGCAGACACCATTGTCAATCATCCGGAGGTGATTGAATTGTGGCAAAAAGCGGGACTTGCCGCCGTGGTGATCGGATTTGAGGAAATTGATGATTCACGGCTGAACTATTTTAATAAAAAAAGCAGTGTAAGCACCAACATAAAGGCGCTTCAATGGCTTAAAACCAGCGGACTGAAGGTCATCGGTGATTTTATTATCTCTCCGGATTACAGGCACACTGATTTTGAAAGGCTTGAAGCCTTTATCCAAAAGCATGAAATAGAACTGCCGGTTCCTTCCATTCTAACCCCCCTTCCCGGAACCCCTTTATTTGACATGATGAAACACAAAATTGAAATCCGGGACCTGGCCTACTATACTTTTTCCAATGCAGTGACAAAAACGGCCCTGAATAAAGAGGTGTTTTATTCTCTTTACGCAGGCCTTTTTAAAAAATTTCATAAACATATCAACAAAACCCAATGAAACAGGAACAAACAGATGACCCAACCGGTGTATATTAATGACCTGTCCGTTTTTCTGCCCAATCAGCCAGTATTGAACAATCAGATTGAAGATGTCCTTGGCCGGATCAACGAGATCCCCTCCCTGACAAAGAAAAAAATGCTGGTCAATAATAAAATAGAGAAACGGTATTATGCCATTGACCCATCAACCGGAAAATTTACCCATAATAATGCCCAGCTCACGGCCCAGGCGGTTCGAAAGCTGCGCCCCTACCCCGGGTTCTCCCACGATGATATCCAGGTTTTATGCTGCGGCACCACAAGTCCGGACGTGATCATACCCGGGCATGGCATGATGGTGGCCGGAGAACTTGGGGTGGCACCCTGTGAAGTTGTCTCCACATCCGGTATCTGTCTGAGCGGTATGACTGCATTAAAATATGTCCATATGTCCGTTGCAAGCGGTGCCTCAACAAATGGTGTCTGCACAGGTTCTGAGTTGTCCTCATCTTTCATGCGGGCCAATTTTTTCAACCTGGCCGTGGATCCTGATGCCGATATCGCCGGTGCACCCATCCTTGCATTCAATGCCGACTTTCTTCGCTGGATGCTTTCCGACGGTGCCGGGGCCGCGTTCATCTCCAATATGCCGAATCCCCAGGAAATTTCATTAAAAATTGAGTGGATTGACATGGTCTCCTATGCCGGGGAACTTGCCACCTGCATGTACGCCGGGGGCAAGCAGAATGAAGACGGCTCCATTTTCGGGTGGCGGGAGGCAGATTCCTGCAAAGATGTCGTGAATGACAACCTGCTTGCCGTTAAACAGGATACCCAACTCTTGGGCCGCCACATTGTTAAAACCATGGGCCAAGCCCTTGGGCGCATTGCCGCAAACCGGCAGTTAACGCCTGAAGATGTGGACTGGTACCTGCCCCACTATTCATCATACTATTTCAGGGATAAATTTTATCAGGTCATGAAAGAGACCTGGTTTGAGGTTCCCTATGATAAATGGTTTACCAACCTGCCCTATACGGGAAACGTAGGCTCGGCATCCATTTACATCATCATGGAAGAACTGTTTAAATCAGGAAAGTTGAAAACAGGGGAAAAACTGCTCTGCTTTATTCCTGAAAGCGGACGGTTTTCCCATTGTTTTATGCTGCTGACCGTGGTGTAGGATGACAGCAGGGCAATCACAATATTGGCGATGCCAAGAATCCCTGTCATCCGGTGCACTTCACAGGTTCTCAAAGGCCGATGAGACAGCAAGATCCGTTTAACTTTAAAGAGACAGGAACAGATGACGTGAAAGAGATACGCGATAAGGCAAGAGAGTTGATGGAAGGTTTTTGCCGGGTCTGTCCCAGATGCGACGGCAGGGTCTGTGCCGGAGAGGTCCCGGGAATGGGGGGTATTGGAACCGGAGCCGCCTTTAAAGACAACCTGGCAGCCCTGGATGAGTTACACTTTAATATGCGGTTGATTCACGGGGTGACAGAACCGAACACCGAGATTGAACCCCTGGGTAAAAAGCTGTCGTTGCCCCTGTTTGCCGCCCCTATCGGCGGAGTCTCCTTTAACATGGGCGGAAAAATCAGCGAGCAGGACTATGTAAGGGCTATTCTCCAGGGCTGCAAAGAGGCCGGTATCATCGGCTGTACCGGGGACGGGGTGCCTGACTTTATTTACAAGACCGCCTTGGAGGAAATCAAAGCTGTCCAGGGAGAGGGAATTCCTTTTATCAAGCCCTGGGAAGGGGATGAACTGTTTGAGAAGATCAAAAAGGTTCAGGCATGCGGGACCGATATCATGGGTATGGACATTGATGCGGCCGGGCTGATCACCCTGAGGAAGATGGGCCGACCGGTCTCTCCCAAGGGCGTGGATGAACTTGGGCAGATCATTAAAAAGTCAGGCATGAAATTCATTGTCAAAGGGGTGATGACCGTTTCAGATGCCCGGGCTGCCGTATCTGCGGGGGCAGATGCCATTGTGGTCTCCAACCACGGGGGGCGGGTCCTGGAGTACACCCCGGGCGCGGCCAGGGTCCTGCCCCAGATTGCCAAGGCTGTGGGCAGCGACATTTGCGTACTGGCTGACGGCGGGGTGAGAACCGGCGGCGACATCTTGAAAATGCTGGCCCTGGGCGCGGATGCCGTGATGATCGGCCGTCCCTTTTGCGTGGCTGCCCTGGGCGGACTCAAAGAGGGGGTAACGGCTTTTATCGAAACCATCAGGACCGAACTGATCCAGGCCATGGTGCTCACCGGTACCCAGCGGGCAGACCAAGTGGATGAATCCATCCTGTTCAAGACTGATTGAACCCCAAGATTGCAGTATTGAGGGGCACCCAATACTGACCCGGCCATTCAAAATCGCATATCACAAACCCATGAAAAAACCGATTGCCACTACCCCGGAAGATTGAATTCTTATGTTCCTGCTGCGGCTGCTGTTGTTCAATGCTGAGCCTGCACAAAGAACTGCCCCTGTCCCTGGATTTCTGGGAGACAGGATTCAGGGCGGAACTGGCCACTAATCCTTGCGTGGGCTGCGGACAATGTGCAGATAAATGTCCTGTCCAGGCCATGTCCTTTCCCGAGCTGGCCCACAAAAAACAGCCCCTGGCCCGAACCCGGGTGGTCGGGAAACTGGCCAAAGGAGTTATTGTGAAACGGGATCTTCGCCTGCTGAAAAACTGACTTGACTTAAAAGGCTGCAACAGAAGACCTTTGTCCCTATCCCCCGGGATTTCATAGGCATATTTCAGCAGCAGTTTTTCAAAAAGACTTCAGGCAAAGAAGCGGTTGATTACAAACAAAAATGGATTGAAACCGTATATCAAGACTGCTCGGATTGAATCGAAGGGTATAATGTAGACAAATATTTACCTCATACCTCTCGGTTTTATCTGCCCAATTTTATATTTCTGGTCACCAATAACAAAAGTAGTCAACGCATTTACTGGCAAGGGTTACACCCCACATAAATAGACACATTGTGGGGGCCGCTTTTCCTCAAAAATCTACAAAAATTAGCTTTATATCCAGTTCCCTTGAAAAAAGTATCTGCCTGGGAACTGATTCCTAAGATCAACCGAGCCGCTCTGGTACATGATGCCTATGCCGGGTGGTGTGGGATGGCTCGTCAGTGATGGGGAGTTTTATCCAGATTAGGGATTAATTCAATGAGTAATACCTTTTTGTTGAAATATTTGAAGAACATTCTCCCGACCTTCCTTTTCTGCCCAGGAATATGCTGTCATACCCATCTCATCCTTAAGCTCCGCATCAGCGCCATGCTTTAGTAGGATAGACACAACTTTAGAGTGGCCATTAAAAGAAGCCGCCGTCAACGCAGGCCACTTCGGGTCGTCCTTTGGTATTAAGTTCAGTTTAGCATCTTTTTCTAAAAGTGCTTTCACGATTAAATCGTAACCATACCTTGATGCAAACATAAGTGCTGTTCTGCCCTTGTTATTTGTGGCATTTACATCAGATCCATATGAAAGGAGACTAAATACTGCTGCTTGATGGCCATTTGCAGAAGCGATCATTAGTGGGGTCCAGCCAGGATCACCTAATGGTGCATTGGGGTCGAATCCAATTTCGAGCAACTGTGTTACAAGATTTGCGTTTCCAGCTTCAGCAGCTTTATATAACTCAGATGGACCGGTATTTTTTCTATTTTGGTCATAAGCGACTATTCCTTTTTTACATTCTTCCGGGGTATCCCGACAGATCCCAGAGATTACTTTGCAGACATAGTGGGCAACCATTTCAGGATTGTCCTCTCCCTCTTCTTTGAATTCGTTAACATGCACCGGCATACAGTCGTCGTATATTACTTGAGCTAATGGTCGATCATGTACCGTTTTTACTGCTCCTGTCCCACATGAAACTACACCTAAGCTTGCTAACAAAGTTGCAATCATAATTCTCATAATATTCTCCTTGGCGTTATCCCTAACAAGAAGCATTTTATCAATAGTCCTGCCCATACAAAAGCCAAGACATTACGCTTTATGAAAATGCTTCGTTATTGCTAAAATGGTTGTTCCGGCAAGCGAGATTATTGATAAAACGTTGTTGAACAATGCCGCTTATCAGTGCCTGAAGTGATTGTTTCGACTATGGAATTTATATCGTTTGCAGGTTGTTCACACAAGGATAAATTGGAATAATTTTGATAGAAGCTGACCAAAATTTGCTTTTTTATTGATGTAAAGCCCCATGATCTCCGGAGACATGCCGCCACCTATGCCAGCCAATCAGGAGTTCCTATTGAAATCGTGTCGAAAATCATTCTCCGGCACTCAAACCTGTCCACTACCCAGCGGTATTTGGGTAAAGTCAGCGACACTGAGGCCATGTATTGGATTGAGAATATTTACCGGTAAAAATCGAAGGGGGGGTTGGGAACAATCCAACCCCAACAATAGAAACGCCTGTGCTCATGGGGTTGTTCGGGACAATATCGTTTTTTCATAGACATAATCAACACTTCAACGTTGAAACTGTGCGGCGCAAACGAAGCGTAGCGTAGGTTGCGTCCGAACGAGTGACTTGTGTGTGCCGGGCACGGCACATGTTCTTAAAAGTGAGTCAAATGTATAGAATTCCAATACATTTGGCAAGTCTTAGACCCAGCCTGATGGAGGCGAAGGGTGTAGTGGTATGGCAACGGGGTACCGGTGACGGTACTTCGGAAGGAAGCCGTCCTGCTGAGGCAGGGCACCACAAAAGTACGGGATGACGTACAGAAACCGAGTATTAGGCGCACATACCGGGACGAGCCTGCACAACAAGGTAAAGTCCTCTATCCATTACAGGGTATGTCCGTAAACTCGGCATCCACGTACTGAAAGACATGTGTTTACCCCGGGAGGTCTCCCATGTGCCGGAACGGCTGAGGACCAGGTAACCGGTCCTGACCGCATGGGAGAAGTCAGCAGATGGCATAGTAGCCGGAGGAAACGAGCCCCGCAAAGGCGGGGAAGTCTCACCCCGGTAAAGGCCTGAACGGTGCCTGGACCGAATGGTCCGGGTAAATGATAACGACAAATAGGAGGTGTGTACTTGTGAGCAGACAGCCACAGCAGATGGAACTGTTCCCAGCGTCACAGATTGCCGAACGTCTGGGAAACAACGACCGGTTAATGGAGATGATCCTTGAGCGCAACAACATTATCCGGGCATGGAAACAGGTTTGTGCCAATAAAGGCGCTCCCGGTGTAGACGGTATGAAAACCGACCAACTCGGGAACTACCTGGCAATGCACTGGCCTGAAATTGAGCAAGACCTGCTTAACTGTAGTCATAAACCGCTGCCGGTGAAACGAAAGGAGATCCCCAAACCGGACGGCGGTGTCCGTTTACTTGGAATCCCAACGGTGCTTGATCGGTTTATCCAGCAGGCCATAGCCCAAATCCTGGAACAGGTATGGGAACCTTTTTTCTCTGAATACAGCTATGGATTCAGGCCCGGCAGATCCGCACACGATGCGGTGGTGCAGGGTAAAAGGTACATGGTCGAAGGTTATACTTATGTCGTCGATATGGACCTGTCCAAATTTTTCGACCGGGTTTCGCACGACCGCCTGATGAGTAGGCTCGCCGGCAGAATCAAGGATAAACGCGTATTAAAGGTAATACGGCAATATCTAAGATCCGGTGTAATGATCTCAGGCGTTATGGTGCCTACGGAAGAAGGGACTCCCCAGGGAGGTCCGCTCTCTCCTCTGCTTTCCAACATCGTCCTTGATGAGTTGGATAAGGAACTGGAGAAACGAGGACACCGATATGTCCGTTATGCCGATGACTTTATGATCTTCTGCAAAAGCCGGAAAGCTGCCGAAAGGGTTATGCAGAGTATCACCAAATTTTTGACCGTGAAACTCAAGCTCAAAGTAAACCAGGACAAAAGTGCTGTCAGCAGACCGTGGCTACGCAAATTCCTTGGATTCACATATTTTCAAATGTGTGGGCAGTCAAAGATCCGGATTCATGCCAAGAGTATGAAACGGTTCAAGGACAAGGTCCGGGAATTGACCAGCCGCAAGCGGGGTAAAAGCTTGTGGCAGGTCATTCAGGAATTGAACCAATATTTTCGTGGATGGTGGAATTATTTCCGGCTTACTGAAGCCAAATCCTTCCTCAAAGGGCTCAAGGTCTGGATAATGCGACGACTGCGAAGTCTTATCTGGAAACAGTGGAAAAATCCCAAAACCAGGGTTCGGAATCTTGAGAAACTTGGTATTGCTCACCACGACGCCATGCTTTGCGGCAATGCCCGCAAAAAGTACTGGCACATGAGCAAAATCAAATGGGTGGCCATTGCCATGCCTGAACGATATTTTATTGATAAAGGATTATATCTGCCCGGGAACTGATTCCTAAAATCAGCCGAACCGCCTTGGTACGTGATCCGTATGCCAGGTGGCGTGGGAGGGCTCCTCAGTGATGGGGAGTCCTATCCCGATTAGCAGTCTGCTTACGATTACTTCGTTGCCGCAACGACAAGGCACTCGCCTGGCGCCTCGAACCCATCCGGCGATTCGAAACTGCGCAACGAACCTTCCACTTCATTCCACACGGACTCGCGTTCTTCAGCCGGCAGCTGAGCCATCATTGCATTGAACCCGCCGAAGGCTTCCCGGGCAACCTGCACGTACTCGGCGGCAGTGGCCGCGCGATGGGGCACCGGCACGGAGCGAATCTCGGGATTGGCAAAGCCAGCTTGATTGAAAATGCCTTCGAGCATCCCTGGTCCGCCCAGACTGAATGGTCCAGGCTGTCCTGGAACAGGAGGCGGGAGTTGCGCGCGCCGGCGGATGATGGAAGCCGGCACGGCACCCCAGGCATTTCGATCGGGTGTGGAAAACACAGCGACGGCAACACGGCCGCCAACACGCAGGGCACGACGCCACTCGCGCAGCGCGGTCACGGGGTGCGGCATGTACATCAGGCCGAGCCGGCACAACACTGTATCAAAGGTGCCGTCAGGGAGATCCAGTTTCTCACCGTCCATAGTGCGGGTCTCAACATGCTTGAATCCGCGTTCCTGGGCAACCTGACGCGCAAGCTCGACGATCCCTTCTGAGATGTCGGTAGCAAGCACATAACCCCCGGGTCCAACTCGCTCGGCGGCACTCACCGCCGGTTCGCCAGCACCGGCGGCGATATCCAGGATACGCTGACCTGGCTCGACACGGGCCAGGTCGAGCATCTGGCGGGTCGTTTCGCCATACCAACGTTCCAGAAATGGACTCCAGTATCGCCACGATACACCGTCCTTGTTCCATTGCTCCCGCTGCGCGTTCTTGTATTCCGCTGCATCAAATAAGGGTTGCTGTTCGGCCATGTAAGTTCTCTTCTTAAATAGGTGTTGTGGGACTTAGACTGCTAACAAGTAATTCTGTAGTTTTTTCTGTTACAGCCCGAGGTTGTAATGTTATCCCGTTAGAAAAAATTAAAACAGGATAAACCTCAAATAACAGCCAAGCAACAGGATGTAAATAGTAAGCTTGAATGAAGCTATTGAGAAAAACAAAATCGAGCAATCATGGTATCGATGCTCAGATTTTGTGAAATTCTCCCAGATACAACATGTTGTATTTTGGGGAATCCGGCCAAAAGCGACAAATAATAGACAAAATGCTCACTGTGTTATTCCTAATAAAGGTCATAATCTGGGTAGTGTTTTTTTGCACAATCTTGACAATACTGTGGCTGAACTCTGCCTCAGAACACTTATAAATGTATTGCTCAATCTGAATGCGGTAACCTTGATTATCACGAATTTTTTTTCGCCAGCTTCACCCATGCTGGCAGCTCTGGTCATGGAGATCAGCACCCAAATCCACCATCTAATTTCTGATTTTAATGTAAAATCAATCAATTAACTGCATTTATCTTTCACCCATTTGGTGAAAGATAAATCTTGTTAAACTTTTGAATTAACAAAGAAATAACATATTAGATGGTGGATTTGGGGAGCAGTATCTCAGTTGTGACAAACGGCCTTAGGTTGTATAATACCAAAATCAAATAAAAAAACATATTCACTGAAGAGAAATGATAATACACTGGAACGTAAATCCCCTCTTTTTTTCTTTTGGAGGTATTCATATCCGATGGT
>QKDP01000340.1 GCA_003252055.1 Desulfobacter postgatei
TGGTTCCAGGTTGACACCTTCTGTCCCGGCCTGCCGTACCAGAGCATCTGTAAGTTCCCGGTCAATCTCAATGGTTCCCAAAGGCGTATCTACCGCTGTGCAGTCCAGAACAAAGGCCGGGGAAGCGGCATGCATGTGAACCCCGAAAAGAACAATGGTGTCCACGACCCGGCTGCCATGGGCCAGTGCGGCAAATACCCGGCAGGCAAGTTTCCCGGAATAGATCCAGCCTGCATGGGGAACAATGCCCGCCACAGGATCACCCAAAATTTCTGTATCCTCTCCTGTCTCTATATCGTCGCTAAACCGTTTAATGGCAGAGCGGCACTGGTCAGTTGATCCCGGATACCAGGATCCGGCAAATGCCATTTTCTTTACATCCATGATTTGTCCTCCAATTTTAACAGCTTTATTTTACCACGAAGGACACGAAGTTCATGAAGATATTAGAGCACTAAACTTCGTGCTCTTCGTGAACTTCCTGGTTTTAATCTGAAACCATCTTAACTTTATGGCATTGTCCCCGTACCTGCGCGATTATCCCAGTTTTTCCTTAACCTTTGTGCGCAGCCATGAAAGCCAGGGCTCAAAGCCTTCCCGGGTTTTGGCGGACAGCTCAAACACCGGCATACCCGGATGCACCTTGCCCATATTTTCCACAGCCAGGGCGGCATCAAAATCCAAATAGGGCAAAAGATCTATTTTATTTAGAATGGCAGCATCAGCCACCTGGAACATGAGCGGATATTTCAAAGGCTTGTCTTCGCCTTCGGTGACGCTTAAAACCACGGCCCTTGCATCCTCGCCAATATCGAACTGTGCAGGACAGACCAAATTGCCGATATTTTCCACGATGAGCAGATCTAAGTCATCGCACCCCAGGGCTCTGGCCGATGATTCAATAAGGTGGGCTGCCAGATGGCAGTCCCCCCCGAATTGGTCCGTGTTGATCTGGGTCACTTTGGCACCGGTGACAGAAAGCCGGTCCGCATCATTGGTGGTGCAGACATCGCCCACTATCACCCCTGCCCGGATATCGGGCATCAGCTTTTCCAGGGTCCGGCACAGGATTTCGGTCTTGCCGGATCCCGGCGATGACATCATGTTCAGAACAAACACCTGTTTTTCCATAAAAAAGGCCCTGTTTCTATCTGCATCGGATTCGTTTTTTTCCAGTATCCGTTTCTGTATATTGATCTCCATGGGTTGTTCCTCTTCTATCTAATCATCGACCAGTTCTATGGATGAAATTTCAATCTCCCGTCCCGCAATCATGGTCACCTGCCCGTTTTTGCATGCAGGACACCCAAAGGAAGGGGTATCGGTCTGCCATTCATGTTTACAGGTTTCACAGCGCAGGCACACCGGCACCGGTTCGATAACCAGTTCAGCGCCTTCAAGGGGGGTATCCCTGGTGATCACTTCCAGACAAAAGGAGAGGCTGTGCTCCACCACAGCAGCCAGTTTACCGATCCTTAAATTGAGTTTCTCCACCCTGGGATTTTCAATGTCATCGGGAATGGCATCCAGGGCGATGGTTACCAGCTGTTGGGCAATACCCATCTCATGCATGCTTATTGATCCTGCCTATCCTTGAAAAACTGCTGCTTAAATTCAGAAAATCTGTCTTCCTGTATTGCATGACGCATTTTAGCCATAAGGTCAAGATAATAATAGAGATTATGAATGGTGTTCAGACGGTAGGACAAAAGCTCCCGGGATTTATACAGATGGCGCAGATAGGCCCTTGAATAATTTCGGCAGGTGTAGCAGCCACAGGATTCATCAATGGGGCGCTCGTCCGTCTTGTATCTGGCATTGGGGATATTAACAGTACCGGTATGGGTAAAAAGCTGACCGTTCCTGGCGTTTCTGGAGGGCATCACACAGTCAAACATGTCGCAGCCCATGCCCACCAGGGTCACAAGGTTTTCAGGTGTGCCCACCCCCATAATGTACCGTGGCTTTTGTGACGGCAGAAGCGGCAGGGTGTGGTCCGCCATCTCATACATCACTTCGGTGGGCTCTCCCACGGAAAGACCGCCAATGGCAAAGCCGGGAAAATCAATGGTTGTGATCTGTTCTGCAGATAAAGAGCGAAGCTCCTTGACCATGCCGCCCTGGACAATGCCGAACAGGTTATTCACTGCGCCGTTTTCCTGCCAGAAGTCAAAGCCTCTTTTGGCCCAGGCCGTGGTCTTCTTCAAGGCGTCAGCCACCTGCTGGTCCGTTGCCGGATACCCCTGGCACCAGTCCAGGGACATCATGATATCCGATCCCAAAATCATCTGGATCTCGACAGCCCGTTCCGGGGAAAAAAAGTGTCGGGAACCGTCAATATGAGATTGAAAGTGGACCCCTTCATCGGTGAATTTGGCCAGTTTTGCCAGAGAGAAAAACTGGAACCCCCCGGAGTCGGTGAGCATGGGCTTAGCCCAGGCTGTAAAGGCATGAAGCCCTTTCATGGCTTCAATGACTTCGTAGCCTGGCCGCAGATATAAATGATAGGTATTGCCAAGAATAATCTGGGCTCCGCAATGTTCCAGATCTTCCTTTGACACGGCCTTCACTGATCCCACAGTACCCACGGGCATGAAAACAGGTGTTTCAATAACACCATGATTCGTGGTGATCCGCCCCAAACGCGAGCGGTCCCGGCCGTCACCCCTTATACGATTATCTTTTATCAGGTCAAATGTAAGCATCTTTAATTGTTTTATTTTAAATTTTCACTCTATAAACATGGCATCACCATAGCTGAAAAAACGGTACTGTTCAG
>QKDP01000018.1 GCA_003252055.1 Desulfobacter postgatei
AAGGCCTTTTTGTTCCTCAACGCACTCCACAGATACGCCCGGCCCCATGACTTCGGACAGACCGTAAATGTCCACGGCCTTGAGATAAAGTTTGGCTTCCAGTTCCCGGCGCATTCTTTCCGTCCACGGCTCTGCCCCGAAAATACCGGATTTAAAAGACAGATCCTTGAAATCCACACCCATTTCCAGGGCCACTTCCGCCAGGTGGAGGATATATGAGGGGGTCCCGCACAGAATCGTGGGCTTGAAATCCTGCATAATGGTGATCTGGCGCTTGGTATTGCCGCCGGAAACCGGAATAACGGATGCGCCTAAACGTTCCGCCCCATAGTGTGCCCCAAGACCGCCTGTGAAAAGACCATACCCCCAGGCATTGTGGATGATATCTCCTGCGGTGGCACCGGCGGCAGCAAAGCTTCTGGCCATCAGATCGGCCCAGGTGTTGATATCCCGTTTGGTGTAGCCGACCACAGTGGGTTTGCCCGTGGTGCCCGAGGATGCGTGGATGCGGACCACCTGCTCCATGGGAACCGCAAACATGCGGTAAGGGTAGTTGTCCCGAAGGTCCTGTTTGGTGGTAAAGGGCAGACGCCTCAGGTCATCCAGGCGTTTTATGTCAGATGGCTTGATACCGGCCTTGTCATAGGTTTCCTTGTAGAATGGAACCGTGGCATAGATCCGTTCAATGGTCGTTTGAAGACGGCGAAGCTGGATTGCCTCCAGGCCCTCCCTGGGCATGGTCTCATAGTCAATGTCGAAAATGGGCATATTTTATCTCCCGGTTAAATATTACCTTTGAATTCAGGCTTTCTTTTTTCTAAAAATGCGGATGTGCCTTCTTTTGCATCCACGCTTGCAAAGGCGATGGCAAAGGCATCATTTTCAATCAGGCATCCGGTTTCAAGGTCACAGCCCAGTCCGGCCTGGATGGCCTCTTTGGCAGCTCTCAAGGAGACGCATCCTTTGGCGGCAATGCGCCGGGCTGTTTTTTTGACCTCATCCATAAGGGATTCATGGGGGCACACCTGGTTGACCATACCATATTCCAGGGCTTTGTCTGCAGTAATATTGCCTCCGGTGAAAATCATCTCCTTGGCCCTGTTTTTTCCCACAAGCCTTGGGAGCCGCTGGGTACCGCCAAAACCGGGAATAAGGCCCAGGTTGATCTCAGGCAGTCCAAACACTGCCTTTTCCGAGGCATAGATAAAATCACAGGCCAGGGCAACTTCACTGCCGCCGCCCAGGGCAAAACCGTTCACTGCGGCAATGGCCGGAAAGGGCAGGGCTTCAATTTTGGATAATATTTTCTGGCCTTTGCGGGAGAAGTATTTTGCGGCCAACGTATCCATCCGGGTCAGTTCTGAGATGTCTGCACCTGCGACAAAGGCCTTGTCTCCGGTGCCTGTGAAAATGAGTACCCGGATTGCTTTGTTGGCCAGGACCTGGTCCAAAGCAGCATCCAGTTCATCGAGCAGCGCGTTGTTCAGCGCATTCAGGGCCTTGGGGCGATTAAAAGTGATCATGGCAGTTGAACTGTCCATCTCAAGAATAATGTTTTCAAACGACATAAATTCCACCTTTTGTTTTTGTATTTGTCGGGGGGCTTGTCCACCGGTGCCGGAGGCAGTTCAGCCCACCCAGGTTATATGTGCTTGGGATTTGTGGCATTGATATATTTTTCTATCCCGTTGGCAATGGCATTGCAGATGTCATTGCGGTAGGAACTGCTCATCAGACGTTTGCATTCGGTTTTGTTGGAAAGAAAAGAGGTCTCAATGAGAATTGCAGGCATCCGTGCCCCGAGCAGTACATAGAACGGAGCCTGTTTGACCCCCAGGTCACGGATATCGCCGTATCTCTTTTTCATGCCTGATATCATGGATTTGTGAACGTCACCGGCAAGGCGCGTGGATTCTTCTATCTTGGCATGCTGCATTAGATCGTTGAGGATAAAGGCCAGATCTGAGATGTTTTTTTCAGATGTGGCATTTTCCCTGGCAGCCACGGCAATGGCCTGTTCATCCGTGGCAAGGTTTAAAATATAGGTTTCAATGCCGGACAGTGTTTTGCTTTTGGCGGCATTGCAGTGCATGGAAATAAACAGGTCGGCCCGCTGGGTATTGGCAATGGCGGTTCGTTCCTCCAGGGTCAGTTTCCGGTCTGTGGTCCGGGTAAGCATAACTTCACAGTTCAGGCGCTTGCGTAGCTTTTCTGCAAGGGTTGTTGCCAGTTTGAGCACAATATCCTTTTCCCATACGCCTTTGACATATCCAGGTGCGCCGGGATCCTTGCCGCCGTGGCCGGGATCAATGACGATTTTTCTGACACCTAAAGCCAGCTGACGGGCGATGTCGGATGATTTCAGATTATCCGTAGTGATGCGGTCCGGCTTTTCATCAAAAGGCTTTGTCCTGAACGTGTTTTTAGCGGCAACATTGTCCATGGGTTCGGTGCCGTTCTTTCCCCACAGGTCAATGACGATACGGAAGGGGTCTTTTAAAGAAAAAAGCTTATAATTATCAAAATCTTTTATATCCACCACCACCCTGACGGTGTGGGGGGCAAACTGGCCGGCCCGGGCCTGTTTAAGCAGATCATCGTTGATGGGGGTATGCTCCGGCACATTGCAGCCAAGCCTTGACCGGTCAATGTCCACATACAGTCTTTGGAAAGGGACATTTCGGGCCGGGTCTTTTTCTAAAAGCTTGTGGGTGTATTTTCGCTCGCTGTCTGCATTTATCACGACCCTGGTGTATTCCGGGTTGGACCAGAACCTTAGGTCCGTAACTGTTGTATCCCCTTTGGGTTGCGGCAGGTCAGTATCATCCGGTTGGGGGGTCCCGGAACCGCAATAGGCCGGATCCCGTTTGTTTTTTTCTATAATATCCGCCGGCTGCTGATATCCCCCTGTATCGGCGGCTTCGGCCCGGGCCGGTTTCGGCCTGTGGTATTCTGCAATGGCCTTGTCATTACGGGTCAACGCTTTTTTGGATTGTTTTATTTTTACGTCACTGTTGTTTTGGCGCGGTCTTGGGGTGTTTGCTGCGGCCAGGGTTTTGGCGCGGGCACTGTAGGCACTTTGGGGATAAAACCGGTTGATGCGGGCGATAAGATCATCGGCCTGCCGGTTCCAGTCGGCATTGCCCGATCTTTTGGCCAATTGGAAATAAAGCTCCGCGGCCTTGTACAGCCCGGCCGGAGCCCAGGAATTTCCGGGAAAGTCCTTGTGAATGGATTTGTATTTTTCAATACAGGTCAGCCAGGCAGACACCTTGTTTATATTCACGGTGGAGCGTTCTAATTTTTTAAGGCAGGTATCTGCTGAAAGGTACCTCTCCTTGGCAGAATCGGCAAAGGTTGTCCCCGTGGACCAGGTAAACACGAAAACACAGACGAGAACCGGAATAAAAACAGTGAATATGCGGTTAAAACTGATGTTCATGCCTCAACCTTGAGCTTGAGTTCATTTAAAAAGTTCAGGGCATCCAGGGGCGTCATTTGGGCAATATCCACGTTGTTCAGCATCCGGCGCAGATCATCGTCCGAGGGACCGAACAGGTTCATCTGGCCGCTATGGTTTTCTTTTTTTGACCCTTTTTTCTTTTTGGCGGGTGAAGGCAAAGGCGCCGGTGTCATGGGGTGGTGTTCCGCAGATGCCAGAACCGATTTGGCAAGGTCAATGATATCGTCGGGAACCCCTGCCAGGCGCGCTACCTGGATGCCGTAGCTGCGGTTGGTGCCCCCTTTGACCAGGCTGCGGAGAAACACAATATTGTCGTTGAACTCCTTGACTTCAATATTATAATTTTTAATCCGGGGTTTGATTTCCTCAAGCTGGAGCAACTCATGGTAATGGGTGGCAAAAAGGGTTTTTACCCCTTTACCATTCAGGTCATGCAGGTACTCGGCCACGGCCCAGGCAATGCTCATGCCGTCGTAGGTGGATGTGCCCCTGCCGATTTCATCAAGGATCACCAGGCTTTTTTCCGTGGCATTATTGACAATATTGGCCGTCTCCTCCATCTCAACCATGAAGGTGCTCTGCCCGGAGGAAAGATTGTCCAGGGCCCCCACCCGGGTGAATATACGATCCGTGATGCAGACGGAGGCGCCGGCCGCCGGCACAAAGGAACCCATCTGGGCCATGAGAACAGTTAAGGCCACCTGGCGCAGTACCGTGGATTTGCCTGCCATGTTGGGGCCGGTGATCAGGATCTGCTGGCACTGGGTATCGTCCAGAAAAATCGAATTGGGCACATACCGTTCACCCTGGATCAGTTTTTCCACCACCGGATGCCTGCCGTCCCGTATATCAATACGCCGGTCATCATTGATGTCAGGCTTTACATAGGCATTTTCCACGGCAGCCCTGGCAAGACCCTGGAGCACGTCAATGGCGGCAATAAACTGTGCCATGGTCAGGATATCCTTTGCCCGTTGGGCTACCTTGTCCCGGATTGTACAGAAAATTTCGTATTCCAGGGCGTTTCGGCGTTCCTGGGCATTGAATATGGTCTCCTCCACCGTTTTCATGTCCTGGGTGATGAACCGCTCGGCATTGACAAGGGTCTGTTTGCGGATATAGTGATCCGGTACCTGGACAGACTGGGCCTTTGATACCTCGATGAAATACCCGAATACCTTATTGTATTTGATTTTAAGCGAGGAAAGCCCTGTCTTTTCTTTTTCCTTTTTTTCCGTTTGGGCGATCCAGGATTTCCCGTCCCGGGTCACGGATAAAAGCTCGTCCAGTTCCGGGCTGTATCCGTCGTTGATCAGGTTACCTTCGTTGAGCACATGTACGGCATCTTCCCGGATGGCTTTGCAGATCAATTGAGCCAACTCTTCCAAGCCCCGGACCAGGGGCAGCGTGTCATCCATGCCGGCACCGTTGAGGATCGGGCTTTCAAATGTTTCGATCTCCTTGAACAAAACAGGCAGAACCGAAAGGGAGCCTTTAAGGGCGAGCATGTCCCGGGCATTACCCTGTCCCATGGATATACGGGAGCCCAACCGCTCAAGATCATATACGGATTTAAGAAGATCGCCAAGTGTCTGAAGGGTGGCAGGAGCCCCGATAAGCTCTTCTATGGCGTGAAGGCGCTGCTGTATCAAGCCTTTGTCCACCAAGGGATATCTGATCCACTGCTTGATCAGCCTGCCGCCCATGGCCGTGACGGTTTTATCCAGAATGTGGATCAAAGAGCCTTTGGGGCTCTGGGTCTGGATATTGGTCAGCAGTTCAAGGTTTTTGCAGGACCTGTCGTCAATGACCATGAAGTCATTGAGGTTATACGGGGTGATTTTGTAAATATGGCTGGTGTCCGACAACTGGGTATCCCGGACATATGAGATGGCGGCGCCTGCTGCGCATATGCATGCCTGCATACGTTCAATGCCGAATCCTTCAAGGCTGCGGGTGGCAAATTGTTCTGTCAGAAGTTGCCGGGCAGTGTCAGGCCGGAACGTATAATTGTCCAGATAAGTGATTTCAACGTGGGAAAAGGTTTTCCTGATGGTGGCCATGGCCGGATCAGACTCGAAGCTCTCCGGCAGCAGCACCTCCTTTGGGGAAAGTTTTAAGGCCTCGTCTAAAAGGGCGTAGGGGATGGCGCCTGAGGTGCGTTTTACCTGGCAGGTAGTAAAGCTGCCCGTGGAGATGTCTATGCAGGCAAGACCTGCGTGCTCGGACGTTTTGGAGATCGCCACCAGAAAGTTGTTTGTTCCCCGGTCCAGAAGGGAGTCGTTGAGGATCATGCCCGGGGTGATGACCCGGATAATCTCCCGTTTGACAAGACCCTTGGCCTGGGCAGGGTCCTCCACCTGCTCACACACCGCAACCTTGCAGCCCTTTTCAATGAGTTTGGCAATATAAAGATCGGCTGCCTTGTAAGGCACCCCGCACATGGGAACGGGATCAGGATCATTTTTATTCCGCGAGGTCAGCGCGATTTCAAGGATGCCGGCCGCCTTGACGGCATCCTCAAGAAACATTTCATAAAAGTCCCCCATCCGGTAAAAAAGTATGGCGTCCTGGCAAGTTTCTTTGATGGCCAGATATTGGGCCATCATGGGTGTTTGTTTCTTTTCGACCATTGATGTTCAAAGGGGGGGGTAACTTCAGGCTTTTTTATTTTCCTAAGGTTGCAGCTTGCGCTTGTTCTTGTTCTTTGCGGGCTTCTTCTTCCAGGTGTTTTTTGATGTAGGGATCGTGGGCAAATATATCAAGGCGTGTCTTAAGAGCATTAATTTCTCCTTTCAGATGTTCAATCCGTTCGTTCCTTGTTTTAACCTGGCGGCTCAGGCGAAAGGATGTGATAAGTCCGCGAATCCCTGTGATCAGAAGGCCTAGGACCAGGCAGAAACTCCAATAGGCCCAGTTCGGAAAAGGCATGGAGTAGTTCATATTTTTTATTCTAAGGTCAAACTGAAGCGCTGGAACGGTCCGAAAGTATGTATTATAGTTCTCAAGGACGAAAATAGCCAGAAGTAATAGGATAATTATGTATAATACAATTTTAAAAATTTTCATTGGTTCTCCCCATTATATATTTATTGACTATATCCCTATTAATTGATGGTGACTATAGATCAAAATTAGTTATTTATCAATTCTTCTTTTGGTTTGCAACGGCTTGAACTATTGAAAAAATCTTGAGGCGGCCATGGTAAAATCCTAACCATAACCCTTGAATATCTGAAAGCGTATAGTCCGTTTTTGTCTTTATGTGACCGGACGTCAGGCAACGTGCTGAAAAGATGGAGTGGTCCCGTTTAAAGGCCCACTCCGGGGGGATGAGCGGTTAGAACGTGAAAACGAATTCAATCTGCAACCGGTCTTCTGAATATGAGATTAACCCCGGGGCTCTCATTTTTTTCAAGGTCGATGACAGCCCCGGACCCCGGGCCTGAGATGGCGCAGTTAACCACGGTGCTTTGATAAAGGGTTTCAAGCCCGAAATCTTCGTGGATATGGCCGCAAAGCACAAGGCTCGGGGATGCGGCCTGGATAAACCGGGCCAGATTCCTGCTGCCGGCATGGATTTTTTTTCCCACACGGTCACACGCCCCCTTGGGCGGTGTATGGACCACCAGCACCGTGTCCGGTTCCATGGGGCAGGGAAGGGCGGCAAGCTGTTTTTTTTCATTCAGGCTGATCTTGTTGGCAAAGGGCAAGGACAGGGTCCCTGAAGTTCCCACAAAAGAAAAGCCTTTGATCTGAAGGGGTGTTTCCGTTAACAGTGTAATATTGGCTGCTTTTTTTATCCGGGGTTCAATGCGCTTTAAGTCCGTATTTCCCCGGACCACCAGAACGGGAACCGGCAGACTGTCAAGCTGGGAAAGGACGGTGGACCAGTTGAAAAAATAGGTCATGTCCCCGGGGACAACCATCAATTCCGGCTGGTAATGGTCTAAAACCCTGTAAACGGTTTCCATATGTTCGGGTTTGCCGTGAATGTCTGCAACTGCATATATGCGCATCAATCCTCCTTAAAGCGGCCGTCAGTAGTGTTTGAACGCAAAGTCACCCATCTGCGGCGTTGCAGAAAAATTTGCAATCCTCACAACCTTCCAGGTTGCTCCGGTTACAAATTTTTCTGCGCCTTGCATCTGGTCAACTTTGCGTCCAAACACAGGTTTCCGTTGAGGCAGTAAGTAAAACTAAGCCTGCTTTAGGCGTTATATTCGATTTTGCCTGCAATCACAACCTTGTTTACAGGGCAGATGCCCATCTGGTAGCACAGGTCTGCCGGGGTATCAATATCCCACACCACAAAATCGGCATCTTTTCCTGTTTCCAGGCTGCCTTTGCGTTTGTCAAGGCCCAGGGCTTTTGCCCCGTTGATGGTGGCACCGGCAAGGGCCTGTTCGCAGGTCAGTCCGAACAGCACACAGCCCATATTCATCACTGTGGCCATGTCATGCACCGGGCTTGTGCCCGGATTCAGGTCTGTGGCCAGGGCCATGGGTATCCCAAGGCGGATAAGATTTTCCACCGGCGGTTTCCGGGTCTCTTTGAGCATGTAAAAGGCGCCCGGCAGAAGCACGGCAATGACACCTGCATGGGCCATGGCCTTTGCGCCGTCCAGGGAAAGGCATTCCAGGTGGTCGCAGGACAGGGCATTGAACTGCGCGGCAAGGGCAGCCCCCCCTGAATCGGAGAGCTGCTCTGCATGGAGCTTGACCGGCAGGCCTAAGTCTGTAGCCGCGGTAAACAGCTGTTTGGTCTGGTTCAGGGAAAAAGCGATTGATTCGCAGAATACATCCACTGCACAGGCAATGCCCTGGCTTTTGACCTCGGGCAGCATGGTGTTGATGATCAGGTCCACATAATCGTCAGCCCGGCCTTTGTATTCCGGGGGCAGGGCATGGGCCCCGAGAAAGGTGGGGGAAACATGCAACGGAAACTTTTGGTCCAGACGTTGGGCCACAGCCAACATCTTCAGTTCATTTTCAAGATCCAGTCCATACCCGGATTTTATTTCCACACAGGTGGTGCCCCGGCTTAGAAAATGGCTGATGCGCCGGGATGCGATGCTAAACAGCTCGTCTTCAGACGCCCCACGCACTGCCGCAACTGTGGCGGCAATACCGCCACCCTGTTTTGCAATATCTTCGTAACTTGCACCGGACAGGCGCATTTCAAATTCATTGGACCGGGAGCCGGCCCAGATCAGATGGGTATGACAGTCCACAAACCCGGGCAGGATCCACTTGCCCGCGCAGTCAATGATTTCATCGGCAATGGGGTGGGATGAGAACGGACGTCTCTCCATTTGTAATTTATCAAAGGGACCGATCCACTGAATTTTTCCTTGGGTCACCCCGATGGCCCCGTCTTTGATGCTGTTGTAGCGGCCCTGGGCCATGGTGGCAATATCTGCATGAATAAACAGAATGTCCCAGGATGTCGGTGTATGGGTCATAAGCAGGTTTCCCTTATGAATGTTGACATTTCAATTGCAATTTTATACTGCTCGTCTATACAAGTAGCCTTGCCGAGTCAAGCAATTGTCGAGAAGGAATAAAACATGATGAATGATCCTGTTGAACTCAATGGGCAGAGTTTTACCCTTGACCAGCTGGTCGATATTGCCCGAAACGGCAGGACCGCGGCTGTTTCCGTAAATTCTGAAGCCCGGATTAAAAAGGCCCGGACCCTGGTGGAACAATGGGTGAAAAAGGGCGAGCGCATTTATGGTGTGACCACAGGATTCGGCGCATTGTCCGATGTTACCATCTCGTTTGAGGATACAAGGACGTTGCAGCGCAATATTCTTTTATCCCATGCCGCAGGTGTGGGAAACTGCATGGATGATGATGTGGTCAGGGCCATGATGGCATTGCGGATCAATGATTTCTGCCGGGGGAATTCCGGACTGCGTCTTGAAACCGTTAAAACCCTTGCCCATGTCCTCAATGCCGGTATCATTCCTGTGGTGCCTGAAAAAGGGTCGGTGGGGGCCAGCGGAGACCTTGTGCCCATGGCCCATCTATCCCTTGTGCTCATCGGCCAGGGCGAAGCTTTTGTGGACGGGGTGCGCATGCCCGGGGCAAAAGCCCTGGCCGCAAAGCATATTGCGCCACTGGAACTTGGTGCAGGGGAAGGACTTGCCCTGATCAACGGTACCCAGTTTATGATTGCTTTGGGCTGCCTTGCCCTTCATGATGCGCTAAATCTTTGCAAGCATGCTGATATTGCCGCTTCCATGAGTCTTGAAACCCTGATGGGTACACGCGCTGCCTTTGATCCCAGAATTCATCATGCCCGGCCCCATTTAGGACAGATGAAGGCTGCTTCCAACATGATGAATATTACCCAGAATTCTGAAATCGTATCCTCCCACCGAGACTGCTCAAGGATCCAGGATGCCTATACCCTGCGTTGCTCCCCCCAAGTTCACGGCGCATCCTGGGACGCTTTCGGTTATGTGGAACGGGTGATCCGAGTGGAGATGAACGCTTCCACGGAAAATCCGCTGATTTTCCCGGAATCCGAAGAATTCCTTTCCGGGGGCAACTTCCACGGCCAGCCCCTGGCCCTGGCCTGTGACTTTTTAGGCATTGCCATTGCAGAGCTTGCCAATATCTCCGAGCGCCGGGTTGAGCGCCTGGTCAATCCCCAGCTCTCGGGGCTGCCCGCCTTTCTGGTCAAGGACACAGGACTGAATTCCGGGTTCATGATTGCCCAGTATGTCGCGGCCTCCCTGGTCTCTGAAAACAAGGTCCTCGCACACCCGGCTTGTGTGGATTCCATTCCCACCTCTGCCAACAAGGAGGATCATGTCTCCATGGGCGCCATTGCCGCACGCAAATGCCGGGACATCGTGGAAAACACCGAGCAGGTTATTGCCATTGAGCTTTTATGCGGTGCCCAGGCCATTGATCTGTTTACCAACCTGAAGGCCGGTAAAGGCACCATGGCTGCCTATGAAACCATCCGCAGCAAGGTGTCCTGCATGACAAAGGACCGGGGTTTCTGTCAGCAGATATTGCCGCTGTTCGAAAGCTCTTGCACAGCGGCCGGATTGTCAGGGCGGTGGAGGATGCCGTAGGTAAACTCTACTAATGTTTGAACGGCTCGTTAGAGGGGCGCATGCCCACAAAGCCACCCATCTGCGGCGTTGCAGAAAAATTTGCAATCCTCACATACATTAGTATGCTCCGGTTACAAATTTTTCTGCGCCTTGCATCTGGGCACCTTTTCGTCCAAACACGGGTTTGCGTTTTGCACCAAATAGCGGTTACCGGCTTCTAAGCAGACCGGTTTTTGCCAGCACCTTGGCATAAAGTGTGTTGATCTCTTTGATTTTAAAGATTTTTCCAATGCCTGCCAGAATGATCA
>QKDP01000103.1 GCA_003252055.1 Desulfobacter postgatei
ACACAGCTTTATCAAACGGCACCTCATCCGGAATCTTTATGACCCCGCCAATGTTCACAATCTCTTTGGGAAGGCGCACGTATTCGGCAAAACCACCTTCAATCCCGTGGGCCAACCCAAATTCGTGCTCACATAAATTATGCCTGCCCTGGCGGCAGTAATAACAATGCCCGCAAACGGCAATGGGATAAACCGCCACCCGGTCACCCGGTTGATACGCCGTAACGCCCTCCCCTATTTCAAATATCTCTCCCACCACCTCATGCCCCAGAATGGTCGGCAAGTCCTTGGGAAGCCCTTGGCCCAGCAAGGTCTTAATGTCGGTGGCGCAAATGCCTGATACTTTTGTTTTTACAATAACTTCTCCGGCATCTGCCGTTGGTGTCGGATATTCTTCAATGCGAATATCATCTTTTCCATGAACTACTGCTGCTTTCACAAATGTTTTCTCCTATTTTGTATTTGAACGAAAAGTCACCCATCTGCGGCGTTGCTTCACAAATCTGAAAGCCTCACGTACTACAGTACGCTCCGGTTTCAGCTTTGCTTGCGCCTTGCATCTGGGCAACTTTTCGTCCAAACACTGGGTTCTCGTTCAGGCACTAGCTTGAATGCTTACCTCGAATGGTTGTCATCAGCGACCTTAGCTTTGCCGCATCCTTCTTTCCCCGGGTCGCTTCCACGCCGGAGCATAAATCAATGCCGTAAGGGTTGATTCTGTCAATGGCCTCTCCTACATTGTCTGGATTGATCCCGCCGGCCAGCCAAATGGGCACCGTACCCCGCATCGAATCCATCAGTTCCTTAACGATGTCCCAATCAGAAGTGACGCCCGTGCCGCCAAATTTCATTTCTCCTTGGGACAAAGCGGCGGTATCGAAAAGAAGGGCGTCAACACCGGCTGTCACAGACGTTTGAACCGTTTTTTGAAAATTTTCCAGATCCACCGCTTCTCCTGCTTGGGGCAAATGGATCGACTGCCAGACTTCAACCTTCGGATAGGTATTCTTTAAATATGTGACAAAAGAGGGTTCCGCCAAGCTTAAAAATTGTACGGCAAATGGGTCCAGTTGCTGAATAAGCGTTTCAACACGCGTTGATGCCATATTGTAAACCAGGGCCACCGGCGGGAGGGGGGGAGACGAAAAGAGAGGTTTGGCCGCTTCAATGGTCAAAGATCTCGGGGAAAAATCGACCTCCACCACCACGCCAAAAAAATCTGCCCCTTCACGGGCAGCCATTTCGGCATCTTCCATATTGGTGGTGCCGCAAATTTTCGCTTTGTAACCGTTTGTCATAAAACTTATCCTTGAAGCCAAGTATCATTTATAAAGGTTCTTTCAACACCGTTTTCCGTAATCGTGCCGCCGATATTGTCAACTTCGGTTTCTATGATGCGCGTCTCTGAAATATTTTTAGACTTAAGGTATTTCAGCGCTCGATCATAGGCATCCTGCTTTCGGGTCAATGCAAAAACCGTGGGGCCCACGGAACTCATGCCGGCAACCTCAATCCCCATTTCCCGAAAGGCATTAATATAACTGTATATAGGCGTTCCATAAGCACCGTGCTGTTCGCACTCGGCCCGTTTGGATCCCATATGGGTCAGTTCAAAAAGGGCATCTCCCATCTTTTTAAGATCATTTCGGATCATTGCGGGTATCATGTCCATCAGGACAATTTGTGCCTTTGCGCCAATCTGAAGCGCATCCAGGGTTCTTGCCCGTCTCATTAAAAGCTCGACCTCGGATTCAGCAGCAGTTTCCTTCCCTTGGAATTCATCCTCCAGGGTATCGACCTCCGGGATGAACATCAGCACCTTGGTATCCGGCAGTGCCACACGCTGAACCAGCACCAGATCATCACTGGCAACCACCCAGCCACCGTTGATACTTACCATGGCACCGATACCGGTTTCAAACGCCGGGAGCAGATATTGTTCATTTACAGGGCTCTCCTCACAGGAGTGAAATCCCATAATCCGCCTCAGCTCCCACCCATGAAAGGGCCTGCCCAGGACTTCATTCATACCGATACACACGGCACACATGGAGCCGATGGAAGAGCCAAGCCCCACATGCCGACGCTTATGGTCCTGAAGTTCTATTTCAAACCCGCCGTCATACCCCAATAGTTTCTTAAAAATATGCCCGTAATGCGCCACGATCAGGGGGCGTTCGCCTGTGGTGCGAATAACCGGTTCCGGAATGGATTTCACCTTGGCATAAAAATAGACGCCGATACTCACTCCAAGGCCGCCGCCACCGGGGCGGTTCAAATTGAACCGGTTCATATCAAACACGTTAAGATGAAGCCTTGCCGGCACCTTGACCTCTACTTCCCTTCCTCCTTCAACATCTCCAACCTGTCGTGACTCAAGACTCATCTTCTCATAGGAATGAATAAATCTTTCGTCCCCCGGCCCAAACTCCTCCAACACCGTGGTCACTTTATCAAATCGGCCGCCTACAATGTCAATGAATACCTTCTGTCTTTGTTGCGCTGAAGTCTGACTGTCCATTCTCGGTTCCCCTTTGCTTGAAAATCGTTAATTAGGCTGTCAAAATAGGCAGATAGCATACTTAAATACACAATTCCCGTCAAGACATCACATGATACGTGCTTGATAGAGATAATATATCATGATATATTTATTCAATTTTCAATCAGTTGAACAAAATTAAGACGTGGCAAAAAAGAAAGATAAAACCATATTCCGCTGTAAAACCTGCGGAACACAGACGCCTAAATGGATGGGCCAGTGCCCGGACTGTGGCGACTGGGACAGCCTTATTGAGGAGACCCTGGTGGCCCGGACTCCGGGTGTGGCAGGTGCGGGTCGACCAGCCATTGCAGCCCGCCCCGTACCCATTGAATCCGTGGAGGTCTCATCTTCCCTGCGTATGGGCACCGGCATCAATGAATTTGACCGGGTTCTGGGCGGCGGTATTGTAAGCGGTTCCCTGGTGCTTATTGGCGGAGACCCCGGAATCGGTAAATCCACGCTCATGCTCCAGGTGTTGTCCACCCTGGCAAAGGCCGGGAAAAAATGTCTGTATGTATCCGGAGAGGAATCCATAGGCCAGATTTCCATGCGGGGAAAACGCCTGGGATCTTTGGGCCGTTCTTTATTTGTAGTATCTGAAACCGATCTTGAGGCGATCCTTGCCATGGCGGAAAAAGACCAATATGACACCATGGTTGTGGATTCCATTCAGACTGTATTTCACCCCCAGGTCACGTCAACCCCGGGCAGCATCACCCAGATCAGAGAAGCATCCATGCAGTTCATGCGCCTGTCCAAAAACGTGGGGCTTCCCATTTTTCTTGTGGGACACGTCACCAAGGGCGGTGCCATTGCAGGCCCCAGAATCATGGAGCACATGGTGGACACGGTGCTTTATTTTGAAGGGGATAAGAACCATATTTTTCGAATTCTTCGGGCCGTAAAAAATCGTTTCGGGTCCACCAATGAGATCGGGGTGTTTGAAATGCGGGACCAGGGGTTGACCCAGGTGCCTAACCCCTCGGCTGTATTTTTATCTGAACGGGCCCAGGTGGCCCCGGGCTCCGTGGTCACGGCCAGCATGGAAGGCTCCCGTCCCATTCTGGTGGAAATCCAGGGCCTGGTCTCCACGTCCGGACTGGGTACGCCCCGGCGAACGGTTCTAGGACTGGACAGCAACCGGGTGGCCCTGATTGTTGCGGTGATGGAAAAGCGCCTGGGCATGAACCTGGCCGGTCTGGACATTTTTATGAATGTCACGGGCGGGGTCCGCATCACCGAACCCTCGGCGGACCTTGCCATTGCAGCCGCGCTTGCCTCAAGCTTTTTGGACCGCCCTGTGCACAAGGAGACCACCCTAATCGGCGAGATCGGCCTTACCGGCGAGATACGGGCGGTAAGCCATGCCCAGGCCAGGATCAAAGAAGCCGCTAAAATGGGATTTACACGGTGTCTTGTGCCCACGGTCACCATGAAGCAATTGTCAAAAATCAAAGGCATGACCATTGAAAGCGTCAGTTTTTTAAAGGATGCCGTGGAGGTTTTGTTTGAAGGGTAAAAAAAAGCCGGCAAAAGGGGTTAAGCCTGCCGGAAAGGGTGGCAGGACCGGCCAGTGGGCGGACCATCTCACACAAAAGGCCAAATCCATGGGATATCCTGCCCGGTCCGTGTTTAAGCTTGAAGATATTCAGAACAAATTTCAGATTATCAAAAAAGGGGACATTGTACTTGATCTTGGGTGCTCACCGGGATCCTGGACCCTTTATGCGGCAAAGCTTGTGGGGGATCAGGGCCGCGTGCTCGGCATTGATTTAAAAGCGGTTGAAACCAAACTGCCCCCCAATGCGTTAACCATTCAGGATGATATTCTTAAACCTGAACACCCGGCGTTTATTGAGCCTTATACAGGTACGTTTAACGTCGTAATCAGCGACATGGCCCCGGCCACCACGGGCAGAAAGGATGTGGATGCCATCCGTTCCGTTGAATTGTGCCGCATGGCCCTTGACACGGCCTTGAAAAATTTGGCTTTTCAGGGTAATTTTGTGTGCAAAATCTTCCAGGGGAACGACTTCAAAACGTTTGAACAGGAAGTGAAGGCAGCGTTTAAGGAGTGCCGGGTATTTAAGCCCGAAAGCTGCAGAAAACAAAGCAAAGAAATTTACATTATAGGAAAAGATAAAAAATCATAAGGAGGCAACATCCATGTCAGGACATAGCAAATGGTCGACCATCAAACATAAGAAAGGGGCGGCCGACAAAAAGCGGGCAAAGGTATTTACCAAGCTGATTAAGGAAATTACAGTGGCCGCCCGCATGGGCGGGGGGGATGCGTCCGCCAACCCCCGGCTGCGCCGGGCCATTGACTCGGCCAAAGCCCAGAATATGCCCAAGGACAATGTGGATCGGGCCATTAAAAAGGGCACCGGCGACATGGACGGGGTCAATTACGAGGAAATCATATATGAAGGATACGGGCCCGGCGGCGTGGCGGTGATGGTGGAATGCCTCACGGACAACAAGAACCGGACCATTGCCGATGTCAGGTATATTTTTAACAAGGCCGGCGGCAATGTGGGTACGGACGGTTGCGTGGCCTGGATGTTTGACAAAAAGGGTGTGATTACCATTTCCAAGGAAAATGCAGACGAAGACACACTCATGGAAGTGGCCCTTGACGCCGGGGCTGAAGATATCAAGGACGAAGGCGACAGCTTTGATGTGCTCACCGCACCCGAGGATTTTGATGCGGTCAAAGATGCCATTGATGGCGCACAGATCTCCTGTGAGGTGGCTGAAATTTCCATGGTTCCCCAGAATACCACAGCCGTATCAGGCAAAGACGCCGAGCAGATGATCAGATTCATGGAAGCCCTGGACGACAACGATGATATCCAGAATTTTTATACCAACGCCGATATTCCGGACGAGGCTTTTGACGCCATGTAATTTCTTTTGAAGGTTGAAATATAAAAAGCCGCCATATGTATCATGGCTGCTTTTTATATTTTGACTACAGTTTCAGGCTTAAGAGCCGGCAAGGTCATATTCGATCTCTTCAAAAATATCTTCGATTTTATACAAGGCTTTGTCCGCCTCGGAAAGCTTCCAGTCAGCAATGTGCCCCTCAATTTCTGAGTGAAGTGTTTTTAGTCGACTCTTTTGTTTGAGCAAAATGTCCTTTACTTTTGGATTTCCATCCAAATCGTAAAGCAGTTTATCCAGTCTTGCCACAAGGTCGTAAAGGGCCGGAGCATCATCTTCTTTAATGGCTTTGGCATGGATGAGGTTCCTGGCTAGTTTGGGGTATGCGGCCTTAAATCCTTTTGTATAAAATGGGCGCACATCGACCGTTAATTGCATGTACCTGCTCATGATTTTTCTTCTCCTTTTCCCGGGACAGCACGGACAACAGGCCTCAAGCCGTCCTCTATACCGAATTTGCACTGCCCTGCCGTGCAGGTTTTTATATTTTAAATTCAAACAAGACTATTTGATTATTACCCGGTATTATATGATCAAAGCATTAAAAAAGGGAGAAATATTATGTTTACCCTCAATGATTTGTTCGATATTGCCATAAAAATGGAAGAAAACGGCAGAGCTGTGTATCTGAACGCTTTAGATCAAGCCGGAAGCAGGGAGATTGAAAGTCTTATTCAGTGGATGGCCGATGAAGAAGACCGCCACAAATCCTGGTTTGAAAAACAGAAAGACAGCCTTTCCACAAGCAGCATGGATCTGGGTGTCATGCTTCCCGGTGTGATTAAAGAAATGATGGGGGACAACAGCTTGTCTTTAAGTGACCTGAATTTTTCAGAAATCACCACGCCTGTGCAAATGCTCGAAACATTCATCATGTTTGAAAATGACACGATTCTGTTTTACCAATTTCTGGAGACCTTCGTGGAATCCGAATCGGTCAAAGCAGGACTGCACAAAATCATAGCTGAAGAAACCGCCCATGTGGTTAAAATATCCGACATGATTCACTCTTTTGAGCCTGGAGGGGATTATAAAAGCCCCTCCAAGGCTTAGCAGGCATTACACACGCCTTTTTGTCATTTGGGTCACCCATTAAAGGCCGGATCAAGCCTCCTGGTGAACCGTAATCTGGGGAAAGGGAATATCCCAGTTATATTGAGAGGCCGCGTCAACGCACCATCTTTGTATACTTCGTCTCAAGCGGTTGTACACGGGTGCCTGGCTGCCTTTGAAATCGGTAATGACCACAAGATCCAGGGATGAGGCCCCGGCTTCAGCAAATTCCACCCTCAGGTTCAGCAGGTCTTCGGCATACCCTTCTTTTTCAATGTTCTTTTGGATAAAGGCGGATAAAAGTTCAGGAATGGTTGTGGTGGCATCCTGCTGGTGTCCGTAACCAATGCCGAAGGGTACCTTAAGTCTGAAATTCACAGAGAGGTTCAAAGGCGACATGGCCAGAAAATCCGCCGTTTGATACGTCTTTTTCGCCCCGCCCCTTAATACCAGTTCCACGGTTTCATGACTCAAATGGGTCACGCCGCCCCGGGTCCCGTCGGAAAGGATCACCCAGTCATTTTTCCGACAGGGGAACCAGGATTCATTAGTATCAAATCTCCTGGATGTTTTGCCAATGAGCTCTGAGATGGGGATCCTCAGCGTAATGCCCAAATCAGGATTTTCCACCAGGGTATGAAAATTGATATGTTTAACCAGCCAGGGGACGCCCTGGTACATCATGCGTTCTCCTTCCCTGACCGCACCGATATTGAGCATCAGCTTGCTCTTGTCCATGTACATGGGCAGGGTGTACTTGGTCGCCCACACCACTCCCATAATAAAGATAATGGTCAGGGAAAGCAGTACCCAGTCCTCCACAAAATAAAAGACCGCGATGAGCGCCAGCACCGTCAATACAAGCGTCATGCCCCGGTACACCAGTTCAAGTACCCGTATATGAAAGGGGCGGTACTCCAGTTTGTATCCGGGGACAAGGCGGATCAGGGTCTGGTAGAGGCCCTTGACCAACAGCACCACGCAGATGCAGGCCAGGATGGCCAGAAACAGGTACAACCCCCGGGTTCTGAAAAATTTTTTAACAGAGTCCTGGGTACTGTCAATGACCGATGCCTCCTGCCGCTCAATTTCGTCAAGTTTAAGCTGGACCAGGTCCACCTTATTTTTTATCTGGCTTTCAAGACCTTTGTACTCCGGCAGGATGTTTTTAAGAGCGGCTGCCAGTGCCGGGTCCTTGGCTTGGCTGATCAAAAATTCAATACGGGTTCTGGCCTTGATTGCCACGGGAAGCAACTCCTGGTAATTGGCCAGTTCATCATTGAGTTTTGATTTATGCCTGGCTTTGACCGTGAGTCGCTTAAGTTCCATAATCCCGGGTTCGGCCAGGGAGAGCAGTTCATTTTTCCAGTCAAACCGTTCTTTTTTCTTGGCCACAAACAGACCAATATCAACACCGCTGGCGGTCGTTTCAAAATCGGTCACAGTATCCGCCATCTGCTTATCCAGCTCAGCAAGCTCTTGGGTGAGATATTGTTTTTCGGTTTCGGAACCGGCCTTGTCCATGGCCTGCTTCTTTTCATCCATGCGCTGCTTTAGCGTGGCCCTGCTTTTGACAATGGACTTGAGAATTTCAAGGGTATTCTGTTGCGCTTCAGCTTCCAATGCTGACGGGTCATCACTCTTATCCTGGGTCTGGGGTGCGGATTCCGCCTGGGTCTGGGTCACAGCGCCAGGCGCCGAAGATGCAGCCGGGCTCTCCTGGCTGATTGCAATACAGGGCAACAAAATCAATGCTGTAATGATAAGTGATAGGTATTTTTTCATATGCTTTTTCTCCGGTTCATCCAAATGAAGCATTGTTAAATCTTCAATAATGATGAAACTAAAAAAATTAGCTCAGTGGTATACTGAAAGCCGATTCTTTTCAAGTAGTAGTACGATTCTGAAGGCATAACAAGGCTAAAAAAAGAAAAGGGGCGAAAC
The DNA here is from genome assembly GCA_003252055.1 of Desulfobacter postgatei. Taxonomy (GTDB): domain Bacteria; phylum Desulfobacterota; class Desulfobacteria; order Desulfobacterales; family Desulfobacteraceae; genus Desulfobacter; species Desulfobacter postgatei_B. The sequence goes on from QKDP01000103.1 coordinate 8,489, forward strand.
GCATAAAATGCCCTCGCCCCTGAACCATAATGATTTTAACTATGAATGAACTTTATTCTTCTTTACCGGCATCTGCCATCATTTTAAGCATGGCGTATTTTTCCTCAACCTCTTGTCCAAGGGCTGCTCTTAATCGTTTGGACTCCTCGGGGAAGCTTTTTTCCAGGGCCGCAAACCGCACTTCACCACTTAGGAACTCCTGCAGAGTGCCGTCGGGTTGTTTGGAGTCAAGGGTAAAGGGATTTTTACCTTCACGGGCAAGCTGGGGATTGAACCGGAAAATGGGCCAGTAACCGGATTCAACAGCCAGTTTTTCCTCCTCCTGGGTTTTGCCCATGCCTTTTTTAATACCCTGGTTGATGCATGGGGCATAGGCGATGACCAGGGAGGGTCCGGGATAGCTTTCCGCTTCCAGGAGCGCCTTGAGTGTCTGGTTTTTGTTGGCACCCATGGAGATGGTTGCCACATAGACATACCCATAACTCATCATCATCCGGGCCATATCTTTTTTCCCGATTTTCTTTCCGGATGCGGCATATTTGGCAATGGCACCGGTGGGCGTGGCTTTGGAAGACTGACCGCCCGTGTTGGAGTAGACTTCGGTATCCAGCACCAGGATATTAATGTCATCCCCGGATGCCAGTACATGGTCCACACCGCCGAAACCAATGTCATAGGCCCAGCCGTCACCACCGAAAACCCAGTGGGATTTTTTCACGAACAGATCATTTTCATCATAGATCTCTTTAAGAATGCCTGAAGAGGCATCTTTGAGCAGTTGCTTAAGATCGTCACCGTATTTTTGGGACTCTTCAAGATTGTCCTTGCCTGCGATCCAGCCTTCCATGGCCGCCTTAATATCATCGGAAACACCCTGTTCAATGGCCTTTTCCATCTTTGAAGCCAGGGTTTTGCGTCTGGATTTGGTGGCCAGCAGCATGCCGTACCCAAATTCTGCCGCATCCTCAAACAAAGAAGATGCCCAGGCCGGACCCTGGCCGTCGGCATTGGTGCAATAAGGTGTAGACGGTGCAGATCCGCCCCAGATGGAGGTGCAGCCCGTGGCATTGGCAACGGTCATTCTCTCGCCAAAAAGCTGGGTGACCAGTTTTACATACGGGGTTTCGCCGCAGCCGGAGCATGCGCCGGAGAATTCAAGCAGTGGTTTCCACAACTGGCTGCCCTTGAGGGTATCCCGTTTCAGTACATCGGTCTTGAAGGGAACTGTCAAAGAAAATTTGTGATTTTCTTTTTCCACGTCCACCTGGGATGCCAAAGGTTTCATTTCAAGGGCTTTTGTCTTGGCCGGGCAGATATCTGCGCAGTTGCCGCAGCCCTGGCAGTCAAGGGGGTTGACCTGAATTCTGAATTTGAACTCTTCCATGCCCTTGCCTTTGGCGTCAACGGTGACAAAGGATGCCGGGGCGTCTTTGAGTTCATCAGGTGTTGCCACAATGGGGATAATGGCGGCATGGGGGCATACAAAAGAGCACTGGTTGCACTGGATGCAGTGTTCAGCAATCCACTCGGGCACATTGATAGCCACCCCGCGTTTTTCATACTGGGATGTGCCTGCTTCAAACACACCATCCACGGAAAAGGCCGATACCGGCACGTCGTCGCCTTCCTGGGCATTGATCTTGCGCATAACATTGTCCACAAAGGGTGTGGCAGGTTCCTCAATTCTGGGCTGGTCTTCGGCGTCTTTCCAGGATTCGGGCACATTCACTTTCACCAGATTATCCAGGGTCTTGTCTACAGCTTCAATATTCATATTGACTATGGCATCGCCCTTTTTACCGAATTTTTTCTTGATATCATTTTTCAGCAGGTCAATGGCCGTGTCAACGGGGAGGATATTGGCCAGATTAAAAAAACAGGTCTGCATAATCATGTTGATGCGGTTGCCAAGACCGACTTTTCCGGCAATTTTTACGGCGTCAATATTGTAGAAGT
>QKDP01000043.1 GCA_003252055.1 Desulfobacter postgatei
TACAGTGGCCACAACCCGGGCTGCACATTCTAAAATTTCGCAGTGGTTAAATTTTAATTCAAAATAGTCGTTGAGATACATGGTTCCCACCCGGATTTCATTGACATGATTGATCAGGTGGGTATTTAAAAGGGAGGGACTGGACCCTGACGATACGGTTTTAGGTGCAAACCCGGCCCGGGAAAGTGCCTGATATGCGGGATCCCACAGCGTGTTAATCTGTTTAAAATGTGCAGGATCCCGGGCCGCATCACCGTACAGGTGGCCAAGGTAGAGCTGAACACCCTCATAGCGCAGACCGGGTGCTTTTTCTGCAAATCGGGCCAGTGCCACCACGTCGTCGGGATCTGAAGTGCCGCACCGGTGGAGCCCGGCATCAAAAATGATGTGGATGCCGATCCGGGTTTGGTTTGCCTGTGCCGCTTTTGACAGGCAGGCCATCAAATGCAGGGAATCAACCGCCACCCGGATCGTGTGCCTGGCGGCCATATCTGCAATTATCTTTATCTGCTGTTTTCCCAGTACCGGATAGGCCACCGTGATGTCTGTGCCAAGGTTTCCCGCCAGCACCAGGGCTTCGCCTGCCTTGGCAACCGCAATGCCTTTTGCCCCGGCCGCCATCTGCATTCTTGTAATATAAAGAGATTTATGGGTTTTGACGTGGGGCCGGATGCTGAACCCATGACGGGCGGCATAGTCATGAATGCGGCGGATGTTTTGTTCAAGTCTGTTTTCAGCTATGACCAGGCAAGGGGTGGGGATATCAGCCGCAACGCAATACATATTGTCTGTTATTTCCATGATCGGCGCTCCTTTTTTAATACGTCAGATTACCGGAAAACCTTAACGTTTGAAGAATTTATATACAATATTCTACTTTACTTCGCTTTTTTATTTTCTTATAGATATACATTTAGTTCATTGATAGAAGGTCTATTTTAGCCTGAGAAAAATATCTGCGGGGTAGATTTACTATAGTTATACGGTGTTTGCCGTAATAGATCATAGAAAACAGGAGTTAACAATTAATATAGGAGAAAACATGAAAAAAATTACTTGTTGTCTGGCAGCTGTCATTGCAATGACCATGGTTTTTTCTTCATCTGCGTTCTGCAAAAGAGAGACCGTCATTAAAATCGGCATCAATGCGCCCCTGACCGGCGATATTCCAAAAGTTGGCGAAGGTACAAAATATGCGGCGCAAATGTGGCTGGAGGACATTGAAAAGGCTGGCGGCATTGAAGTCGGTGGCCAAAAGTATAAGGTTGAACTGGTCATTGAAGACAATGAATCCAAAGCAGAATCTGCTGTAAAAGCCAACACCAAAATGATCAGCCAGGATGACGTGCTGGCTATTATCGGCCCGCAGTCTTCCAAACAGGCGATCCCTGCCGGTGAAGTGGCAAACAAATACAAAACCGTCATGATCAGCCCCTGGTCCACCAATCCCGACACCACCCTGAACCGCCCCTTTGTATTCCGCGGCTGTTTCCTGGATCCCTTCCAGGGTCCTGTTGTGGCCAATTTTATTACCGATGAGTTCGGGTTCACCAAGGCGGCTGTTCTTTATGACGTCGCTTCCGACTACCCCAAAGGGCTTGCCGAAGTGTTCAAGGATGCATGGGAAAAGAAACACGGCCCGGGCTCCATTGTTGCCTATGAAAGCTTTACCACAAAAGACACGGATTTTTCTTCCCAGTTGACCAAAATTATTCAGTCCGGTGCCCAGGTGCTTTTTACCCCGCAGTACTACAATGAAATTCCTTTGATTGTAAAACAGGCCAAAGAGCTTGGATGGAAAGGACCCATTGTGGGTTCCGACTCCTGGGGGTCTGCAGAGACGGTAGAACTGTGCGGCGAAGACTGCTACGGCCAGTTCTTCTCTTCCCATTACGCAGCCGCCGGTGCCAAAGGCGCAACCAAGGAATTTATTGACCGCTACAATGCAAAATATGGCTACATCCCTGATGATGTGGCAGCCCTGACCTGGGACGCCCTTCGTCTTGCCCAGCAGGCCATTCAAAATACCGGAAAATTGACCGGCGACATTGAAAAAGACCGCGCGGCGGTCCGGGATGCCCTTGCTCAAGTAAAGGATTTTTCCGGTATCACCGGCAACATGACCTTCACCGAAGAGGGGGACCCCATCAAGTGTGCGGTTATCGTTAAAATCAGCGATAAAGGTGAGTTCGAGTTCTACAAATCCGTATGTCCCTAACGCGGGCGTATGGGAGATATTCGTTAATACGTTTTTAAGTTGGAAAAAATGGCTGCCGCAATAAAACGCGGCAGTCATTATTTCTGGATAGACACAACCTAACTCCATTGTTTTAACAGGAGCTGCTGCATGGAATCGTTTACGGATCTGATACAGTTTTTTATTCAGAACTTTATCAATGCACTCCAGAGAGGAAGTTTTTACGCCGTGATCTCCATCGGGTACTCCATGGTCTACGGCGTTTTGATGCTTTTTAACTTTGCCCATGGAGATATTTTCATGCTGGGCACCTATATCGGCTTTGGCATTGCAACGCTTTTTATAGCGTTGTTTTCAGGCATTTTACCGGGGCCTGTCATCTTTGTGGCCACCATTGTGGTAACCATGTTTATAGCCTCCTGGATCGGGGTGTTTGTGGAAGTCGCGGGTTACCGGCCTTTGCGCCAGGCGCCCCGGGCTTCTGCTGCCATCACGGGCCTTATGATCGGCATTATTTTTGAAACCGGTATTTTGATTCTTCTGGGTGCCAAACGCTTAA
>QKDP01000185.1 GCA_003252055.1 Desulfobacter postgatei
GTTGGACATGATCATATCCAGCTGACGGGTGTGCATGATCAGATACCCAAGGATGTTTAACCGCTCTAACATAAAGTCCATTTCATACCCCTCGACCCGAGCCACAAGACTGTCTTCGCGGACTTCGACCCTGAAAAGGTATTCAGTCAGGATTTCTGCAATAAACTGGATGCGCCTGATCCGGCGAAGCGTATCTGCAGCGCCTCCTTTAAACCGGAAGCTGATATAGTTTTCTGAAGCCCTTTCACTGACCAGGGCTTCGGTGATGGAAAAATGGTACCCCAGGCGGGAGGAAAAGCTGCAGAAATTCTTTGAGATCATAAAATAATTACGTTCCGCATAGGCTGACTTCATGCCGGGTTCCAGTGCCCTGTTTACAGTGGACTGGAACATCACGGCCGCCAACCCTTTATGGTCAATGGGCGGCGGGCCTGCCCAGGGAACGGCGATGATTCCGTCCCATAGGGCCATCATGGGGATGGATGATATATTTTCCAGCCGGATGTACTTATCATGGGAACCTTCTTTAACCCCGTCATCCAAGTTTAAAATCCACCATTGCATGGGGACTTTATAAAAGAGCTGTTTGCTGGACCGTTCGGAAAAATCATGATCCTTGCCAAAACTGAACATTTCCTCCACGGATTTTTCATGGGCAAACCGGGTAATATCATGAAGGGTTCTGCAATTTTCCGGCCTGAAATCAGTAGAATACGGATCAAGAAGATTGAGCGGGACAATATATCTGCTGAGGTGAAGAAGGATATTGTAGACCGGACCTACCTCAAAGCTGGTCTTTCCAGCCGCCACCTCCTGGGACGGGAGAGTTATTTTCCCTTTGTAGATACACAGCCGGCTGCTGTCCACCGTAATCTCATCACCGGTTTTCAGTAACGTGGAAACGCCTTTAATTCCGAATATGGCCGGGACGTTGAATTCTCTTGCCACATTGGCCAGGTGACCGGCAAAGGTACCATGTTCGCTCAGGACCGCAGCTGCCTTATTGAGCAGCGAGGCCCAGACCGGCAAGGCCTGTCTGACAACGAGGATTCCATGATTCGGAAAATTCGGCATATTGTCCGGACTGTTCAGAATAAATACTTCGCCACTGGCAGCGCCTGGAAAGATGGTCGTCCCCCCTGAGGCCAGAACATCTTTTCCTGCCTCCTGAACGGTGTCTTCCGGAATGGTATGCATCTGGGCTTCCATCTGCTGAAGCGGTCGGGATTGAAGGATATAAATGCTTCCGGACTGGTCAATAGCCCATTCAACATCCTGAGGCGATCCGTAATATCCTTCAATCCGGATGGCCAGATCTGTCAGCGCCAATATCTCTGCATCGCTGATGGAAGGCTGATCCTTGGTTTCATTGGTATTTTCAAAACGGCAGACCCCGGTGTCGGCATTACACAGAAAGCGGGTTCCTTTTTCCTTGATGTCTTTAAATGTGATCCGTGGGGGCAAATCCCGGGCAACCGTAAAAAGATCACAGTCCACGCTTCCGTCAACAACAGCCTTGGGAAGCCCCCATGCTGAGTTGATAAATATCGAATCATCCCCTGCATTAAGCGGGTTCCGGGTGTACATCACACCGCCTGAACGTGCATCCACCATGCTGATACAACCCACACTCATGAAGATGTCCACATCACGGATCCCTTTGTTAAGGCGGTAAGTGATGGCTGTGAAGCTGTATTTACTTGCAATGATATCTTTGTATGTTTGTGAAAGATCCTCTTTGCGGACATTGAGTTCCGACCGGTATTGTCCGGCAAAGGAATTTGCGATCGAATCCTCTCCCATGGCGCTGCTCCTGAGCGCGACAGAAAATGAACCTCCGCCCATTTCCCGCTCAAGGTCATGATAAGCCTTATGAATTTCGTTTTCAAGAATCTCGGGGAGGGGGGATTCAATGATCAGTTTCTGGATATCTTTGCTTAGGGCAAAAAGGGCGCCCATATCGGTTACATCGGTAGAAACAAACCTGCGGTTAATCTCGGTCTGAAGAGAGTTATGTTCCAGGAAACAGTCATAGGCCCTGGAAGTAATGGTAAAACCGGCAGGCACCTTCAGTTTGACAAAGTTTAAAATCTCTCCGAGGTTTGCCATTTTACTGCCCACCAGGTCTGCCTTGGTAAGGTCTATAGACGATATCGGAATAATGTACCGTTCATCTTTACCCTCTTTTTTTTGCTCAATAATCTGTTCGATGTTCAGGCAGATGTCATCAAACTGTTTATAAAGTGCGTTGTATTTCCCACCACTGAGCTGTTCCAGATTTTTGAGCAGCCGAAGAAGGCTTACCGTAATGGCAGTGCTTTTGGTCCTGATAAACGAAGCGCCAAAAGGCCTCTTGAGTGAAAGGGCCTGTTCGATTTCCGTCATGATCTCCAATGCCCTGTTGTTGGCATTCAGAAGCATTTTGAAATGATGATACCGCGCCTGAAATTCTACTCTCAGGGTTTCGGCATCCGCCCCCGTGTTAGGTGGTTCGGGTTTTGAAAAAATATTTTTAAGAAAAGAGATAAGGTTTTTCATTGGTTTTATGTTTTCCGGTGCCGATCACCATCGGCACCGGAAATTCATACAGGTGTCATTGGGGGGATACAGAATCAATGCCCGATCTGCAATCCCCAGCCCTCAAAGATAAACAGGATGGCGTAACCGTACCACATCGTATACACCACGTAAAAAACAAGAGAAAAAATCACCATCGGCAGTTTGTTGCTCATGCTTTCCGGTACAATTTT
>QKDP01000295.1 GCA_003252055.1 Desulfobacter postgatei
TTCTGCGAAAGTCGCGATGTTTTCAAAAGAGCTGTTGGTACAAGAACCGATGCACACCTGATGAATTTTAGTTCCGGCATGATCTTTAACTTTTTCAACATTACCCGGAGAGGGATAGATGGCGATCAGCGGTTCGATTTCAGAAAGGTTGATATTGATTTCAGCGTCGTAAGAAGCGCCTTCGTCAGCACCCATTTCGGTATAGTCACCACCGCGGCCGCGGCTTTCCAGGAATGCTTTGGTGTTTGCATCACTTGGGAAGATAGAGGTGGTGGCACCCATTTCAGCACCCATGTTGGTGATGGTAGCGCGTTCTGTCAGAGACAGGGTAGCAACGCCGGGGCCGGTATATTCAAAGATAATGCCCTTGCCGCCTTTTACGGAGACAATTTCAAGCATCTTTAAGATAACGTCCATAGCCATGCAGTTTTTGGCCAGCTGGCCGGTCAGGTTAACCTTGGTCACCTTGGGCATGGGCATGGTGTACATACCGGTAGCCATTGCCAGAGCAACGTCATATCCGCCTGCACCCATGAAGATCGCACTACAACCACCGGCATTAACGGTATGGCTGTCAGCGCCAACACCTGTCATGCCGGGTTTAACGAAGTTTTCCATGTTGGTGAAATGGCAGATACCTGTGCCGGGGGGGGAGAAGATGATACCCAGTTTAGCGGCAACCGTTCTCAAGTATTGATGGTCATCCGGGTTTCTAAAGCCGGATTGAAGCATGCTGTGATCAACAAAGTTTACAGCAAGGGGCTTTACCTTATCAACGCCCATGGCTTCCAGCTGAAGCATACACATGGTACCGGTGGCATCCTGGGTGAAAGCCTCATCGATCTTGATTTTGATCAATTCCCCGGGTGCCGGCAATTCAGCAGGCTCAACCAGGTGATCCTTGAGGATCTTATGTGTCAAACTTAAAGCGCTCATTTTACCTCTCTTTGTTTATGGTTATGATTAATGCCCCGATCCAAATGGGATTTATTAAGCGCGTTGAAACATGCTTTCATCCCTTTTAAGCCGAGGACTTAAATCTTTGTCTCTGATAGTACGATTATCTGAGCAGCAAGTATGCCACTCATGTTTTTAGGATAGTAAGACGCTTTTTGTCAAGAAATATTAAATATGTTAGATTTAGTTGATATTTTTTTATAAGACTTTATGGATTCGTGTTGAAAATCCGGCGACGGTTCCTGATTGATTCTCCGTCATTGGGATATGCCATGAGAAGACGATTTTTAGGCGTGATCTCTCCGGGTATTTTTTTTGTCATCACTGTATACCCATTGCAGGTCAGCTTGAAAGCCCGTGTGGCATCCACGGCCAGGGAACCGTCCATCCAGCCTTCAAGGCCGCCTGTGTCACAGGCGTCAAGATCATGGCAGCAGGGCAGTTTCGATAACTGCATCTGTTAGCGTGCCACAGGCATGAACGGATACGACAATATCCTGGGAAGATATTGCTGCCCGCTCAAGGGGCATCTGTCTGAAATAAATTCTATCCTTTAGCCGGGGCCATGTCTTGATCAAATTCCGGGACAGCGCTTTTGCATTTTCCGGAATATTCGTATCAACGGCAAGGGCGTTGGGAGAGGTATCATCTAATAATAGTAAAATATGGGAAATCAGACCGTGGCCGCATGCCAGATCAACGATTCTGCCACCCCGGAATAGTCTTCTGATCCGCTTTGCCACCTCCCATGCTTCGTAGAGTTCTTTTCTCGGCAGCGTCTGGGACCGGCATACCGCCCTTGCAATTTTATCAAAAAGGGTATCTTTGGGAAATAACGCCTGCTGGTATATGGTGAGCCTGTTTTTAGAAGATTTTTTCATATCAGAATGCACAATACAAAGATGCATGCAAAAAAACAAGGGACCGTAATCCGGTGTATGGCCTGTCATCAACATCTTGAAAAAAATGGTCCCGATATGATAATTTATTGGTTATAAAAATATGCTTGCATCTTAAAATTGCGGTGCAGGCATTTGCTTTTTTTAATAAGGAAGGGTTTCTTTTATGCCGCTGCTCAAAGAACGCCGGAAAACCCGGCAGATAAAGGTGGGGTCACAACCTGTGGGCTCCGATGCCCCGGTTTCGGTTCAGTCCATGACCAACACCCAGACCCAGGATGTGCAAGCCACTGTAAATCAGATATTATCCCTGGAAAAGGCCGGGTGCGAAATTGTCCGGGCAGCCGTGCCGGATATGGAAGCGGCCAAGGCCTTAAAAAAAATCAAAGAGAAGATTCACATCCCCTTGATTGCCGACATTCATTTTGACTGGCGTCTGGCCGTTGCTTCGGCCGAATCCGGTGTGGATGGACTGCGGATCAATCCGGGCAATATCGGCACGGCCGACAAAATAAAAGCAGTGGTGGACTGTGCCAAGGCCCACAAGCTTCCCATCCGCATCGGGGTAAACGGCGGATCTTTGGAAAAAGAGATTGAGAAGCAATACGGTGTGACAGCCCGGGGCATGGTGGAAAGTGCCCTTGCCAATATCCGGATTCTGGAGGATCTGGGGTTCTATGATATTAAGGTATCCCTGAAGGCTTCGGATGTGGCGCGCACCGTGGAGGCCTACCGGCAGTTGTCACCGTTGACCGACGTGCCTCTTCATGTGGGTGTCACCGAGGCTGGCGGCCTTTATGCCGGAATCACCAAGTCCGCCATCGGCATCGGCATGCTGTTGTCCGAAGGGATCGGAGACACCATCCGGGTCTCCCTGACCCGGGACCCGGTGGAAGAGATCCGTACCGGGTTTGAAATTTTACGCGCATTGGGTCTGCGCCAACGGGGGCCGGAGCTGATTTCCTGCCCCACCTGCGGGCGGTGTAAAATAAATCTCTTTAAAATCGCCGAACAGGTAGAAAAAGCTTTACTTGAGCGCTCAGCACGGATTAAAGTTGCTATTATGGGATGCGTGGTCAACGGCCCCGGAGAAGCCAAAGAAGCGGACATCGGCATTGCCGGCGGCGACGGCAAGGGAATTTTGTTTAAAAAGGGAAAAGTCATCCGCAAAATTGACCAGGCGTGTCTGGTGGATGAATTGATAAAAGAGATTGACGCAATGACCTTAAATGCGGAGGAAATAAATGGGAAAGAAAGTTAAAACTGCCATCACCCCCACAAGGGAAGAAGATTATCCCCAGTGGTACCAGGAGGTGGTAAAAGCCTCGGACATGGCGGAAAATTCGCCGGTCCGGGGATGCATGGTGATCAAACCCTGGGGATATGCCATCTGGGAGAACATCCAGCGCCAGATGGATGCCATGTTCAAGGAAACCGGGGTAAAAAACGCCTATTTTCCATTATTTATTCCCCTAAGCTACCTTGAAAAAGAGGCCGAGCATGTGGATGGCTTTGCCAAGGAGTGTGCGGTTGTCACCCATCACAAGCTGGAAAAAAGCGAAAACGGCGGGCTTGTACCGGCCGGCGAGCTGGCCGAGCCGTTGATTGTCCGGCCCACATCCGAAACCATTATTGGTGAATCCATGTCCAGATGGACCTCGTCCTACCGGGATCTGCCCATTCTTTTAAACCAGTGGGCCAATGTGGTGCGCTGGGAAATGCGCACCCGCATGTTTCTGCGCACCAGTGAATTTTTATGGCAGGAAGGGCATACGGCCCATGCCACCAGAGAGGAGGCCATGGAACGTACCCTTCAGATGCTGGCGCTTTACGCCACGTTTGTTGAGGAGCGGCTGGCCATGCCGGTCATCAAAGGCCGCAAAAGTGAATCCGAGCGCTTCCCCGGAGCGGATGACACCACTTGTATTGAGGCCATGATGCAGGATAAAAGAGCGCTCCAGGCCGGCACCTCCCATTTCCTGGGCCAGAATTTTGCCAAAGGCTCCAACATTAAATTCCAGAATGAAGCGGGCCAGGAAGCCTTTGCCTGGACTACTTCCTGGGGAACATCCACCCGGATGATCGGCGGCATGATCATGGTGCATTCCGATGATGACGGCCTGGTGGTTCCGCCCCGCATTGCCCCGGCCCATGTGGTGATTCTGCCCATTTTCAAGAAAGGGGCTGACAATTCAGATGTCCAGCAAAGCGCTGAAGCGCTTAAAGCGCGCTTAAGACAGCAGACCTATTACGGCCAGCCCGTGGAGGTGGAGATCGACAGCCGGGACATCGGCGGTGCCAGGGGCTGGGACTGGGTGAAAAAAGGCATTCCGGTACGCGTTGAACTTGGTCCCAGGGACATTGAAAACAACAGCGTGTTCATGGCCCGCAGGGATACCGGTGAGAAAAAGGGGATTGACAGGGATGAATTTGTCAATACCATTGCCGACATCCTGGACGACATCCAGAACACCCTGTTCCAGCGCGCCCAAGCCTTTCGGGAAGCCAATACCTTTTCCATTGATGAAAAAGCCCAGTTCTGCGATCTGTATAACAAAGCAACAGGGTATAACAACGGTGCGTTTGTCCTGGCCCACTGGTGCGGATCAGGTCAGTGCGAAGAAAAAATAAAACAGGATCTGTCCGTAACCATCCGGTGCATTCCCTTTGACAGCCCTGACGAAGAGGGAACCTGTATTTACTGTGGCGCAAAAAGTGACCGACGGGTCTTGTTTGCCAAGGCCTACTAAGCCTAAGACAGAGCAACAGCCGGTAGAATAAAATGATTCGAATCACCGACATATTGGACAAAATCTATGAATACAGTCCAGATGCGGATGTCTCGCTCATTGACCGGGCCTATATCTATTCCGCCCGGGTTCATGAAGGCCAGGTCAGGCTTTCAGGAGAACCCTATCTGTCCCACCCCCTGGAAGTGGCCAATATTCTGGCCGACATGAAGCTGGACATGGAGAGCATTGCTGCCGCCCTGCTCCATGATGTGATTGAGGACACCCCTGCCACCAAAGAAGATATTTCAGATATGTTCGGCCCCGGGGTAGCTCATATTGTGGAGGGCGTGACAAAACTGTCCGCCCTGCATGCGACCACCAAGGTGGCCCAGCAAGCAGAATCCCTGCGTAAAATGATCCTGGCCATGGCAGATGATATCCGGGTGGTGCTCATCAAATTAGCAGACCGTCTGCACAACATGCGGACCCTTAAATACCACAGAAAACCGGAAAAACAGGCTGCCATCGCCCAGGAAACCCTGGATATCTATGCACCGATTGCCGCACGTCTTGGCATCTTCTGGATTAAAATTGAACTGGAAGAGATCGCCTTTTTTTACACCCTGCGTGAAGAGTACGATCGTATCCAGACTTTGGTCAACAAGGCCAAGGACGAGCAGGAGGAGTATATCAAAGAGGTCTCAACCACCCTGCACTATAAAATGGATGAGATGGAGCTGCCCTGCCAGATCAAGGGGCGATTTAAATCCTTTTACTCCATTTACCAGAAAATGTTGTCCCAGAGTCTTGAATTTGATGACGTTTATGACATCATTGCCTTTCGAATCATCCTGGATACCGTTCCCCAGTGTTATGCTGCCATGGGGGCGGTCCACTCCATGTGGAAGCCCATTTATTATAAAATAAAGGACTATATCGGCAATCCCAAGCCCAATATGTACCAGTCCATCCACACCACGGTAATCGGTCCCAAAGGAGAGCGGGTGGAAATCCAGATCAGGACCTATGAAATGGACCGGGTGGCAGAATCCGGCATTGCAGCCCACTGGTCATACAAGGAAGGCACCCGGATTGACGAAAACACCGGTGAACTGTTTGCCTGGATCCGGAATCTTGTGGAGAACCAGGAAAACCTCAAAGATCCGGATGAATTCCTTGAGAATGTGCGCATAGACCTCTATCCTGGAGAAATTTACGTGTTTACTCCGGCAGGAGAGATCAAGACCCTTCCCAAAAAAGCCACCCCCGTTGACTTTGCCTACCGGATTCATACAGAGGTTGGCGCCCAGTGTACAGGTGCCCGGGTCAACGGCAAGCTTGTCCCCCTGGCCTATGAACTGCGCAGCGGCGATACCATTGAAATCATAACCACCAAAGGACACCACCCCAGCCGGGACTGGCTCAGTTTTGTCAAAACAGTCAAAGCAAAGACAAAAATCAGGGCCTATATCAATGCCAGGGAAAAGGAGCGAAGCTATTCCCTGGGACGGGAAATGTGTGAGAAAACATTCAGAAAACGAAGCCAACATTTCAATGCCCTGATCAAATCAGGTGATATCGGCAGGGTGGCAGACTCATTGGGTTTCAAGACGGTTGACGACCTGATCACCCATGTAGGATTCGGAAAATTGACAGCTCTTCAGGTGCTGAACCGGGTTGTGCCGGAACTTGAAAAAAATTCAGAGGATGCCGATGATGCCGTCATTGAAAAAATAATTTCCCGGCCTTCGGACAAACGGACCACCGGGGTTATTGTAAAAGGACTCGATGATATTCTGGTCAAATTTTCAAAATGCTGCAATCCCCTGCCCGGAGACCCTATAATCGGGTATATCACCCAGGGCCAGGGGGTCGCCATCCACCGGAAGAACTGCATTAATGTTTTAAAAATGAGCAGTGAGAGGATTATTGAAGTCGAGTGGGCCAGTGATATTGAGGAATCATATCCTGCTTCCATCTGCATCAAGACGGACGATCGCCACGGCCTTCTTGCCGACATTGCTGCTGTGATTTCAAAGGCCGGTATCAATATTTTAAATGCGCATTCGGAAACATCGGACGAGGGCATTGGGGTTTTTTATTTCACCATGATGGTGGAAAGTTCCGGGCAGCTTAAAAAAGTCATGGCAGAACTTCGCCGGGTAAAAACCGTCAACGATGTTACACGGATAGCCACTGAAGAGACTTAACTTACTGCGGAGATCTGTATGAAAAAAATTTTTATCCTGGATACCAACGTCATTTTACATGACAGCGGATGCATTCACCAATTCAAAGACAATGACATTTACATTCCCATTACAGTTATTGAGGAACTGGATAAATTTAAAAAAGGGAACAATGTCATTAATTGCAATGCCAGGGACTTTTTAAGAACTCTGGATGCATTGTCCAGCGATACAATGCTCAACGGCGGGGTATCCATTGATGACGGAAAGGGCTGTATCTCCATCCGCCTGGACACCGCCCTGGATCCCATAATTAAAAACAACTTTAATGAAATCACCCCGGATATCAGAATAATAAATATTGCCTATTCCATTGCCAAAGAAAACGGTTTCAAGAATGTTGTTTTTGTAACCAAAGATGTGAACCTGCGCTTGAAAGCCCGGTCCATCGGTTTGAAAACTGAAAATTATAACTCCCAGTATGTTGAAAATATCTCCGAGATGTATACCGGTATGAAGGTGGTGAATAACATCCGCTCCCAGGTACTGGACGAGTTGTACCAGAAGCCCTATGAAACCGAAACCGCAAGTCTGGGAGACGATGTTGCATTCTTTGCCAATGAAAATGTGATATTGAAAAACGGATCCAAATCCGCCCTGGCTTATTTTGACGGCGCAAGCCAGACCGTGAAACTGATTCAGCCCAGAATATGCTACGGCATCAAACCGCGGAACTCGGAGCAGACATTTGCCTTGAATGCCATGCTCAATCCGGATATATCCCTTGTCACCATTTCCGGCAAGGCCGGTACCGGAAAAACCCTGCTGGCCCTGGCTGCGGCCCTGGCTAGAAAACAGTTCTACCGCCAGATTTTCATTGCCCGGCCCGTTGTCCCCCTAAGCAACAAAGATTTGGGGTTTCTCCCCGGAGACGTGGCGTCCAAGCTGGACCCCTATATGCAGCCCCTGTATGACAATCTCTCTGTTATCCAGAATCATTTTAATGAAAATGGTTCCAACGGAAAAAACATCAAGGAGCTGATAGAAGAGGAAAAGATCGTTATCACACCGATTTCATATATACGGGGCCGATCTATCGTACGGGTGTTCTTTATCGTGGATGAGGCCCAGAACCTGACACCCCATGAGGTAAAAACCATCATCACCCGGGCAGGAGAGGGCACAAAAATTGTTTTTACAGGAGATATCTTCCAGATAGACCATCCCTATCTGGACACCCAGACCAACGGGCTTGCCTATATCATAGAAAAGATGAAGGGGCAGAAGCTTTACGCCCACATCAATCTTGAGAAAGGCGAGCGATCTGAACTGGCGGAATTAGCTTCCAAGATATTATAGCCGTCATTCAAACAACAAAATCCCGGTATGCGTGAGCATGCCGGGATTTATTGATAATATCTTTAACCTCTGGAAAAAATAAAAGGTTGATATTTCATCAACCCCCATAGTGAATCTTTAACTTAGTGCTGAACGGGAACCCGTGTTTGGACAAAAAGTTGCCCAGATGCAACGCCGCAGATGGGTGACTTTTTGTTCAAACACACCACTTAAGAGGCTTTGGTAACTTTTCCCGCCTTAATGCAGGAGGTGCATACATCAATCTTTCTGACGCAGCCAGGTTTAATCACCGCACGAACTCTCTGGAGATTGGGATTGAAGCGCCTTTTATTCAGATTATGGGCATGGCTGACATTATTGCCGACCATTGGTTTTTTTCCACAGATTGCACATTCTTTTGACATATTTATACTCCTAATAAAATCGCTTTATCAAAATTAAAACCCGAAATGAATACAACAGATTAAAATAAAAGTAAAGGATTTTTATTTTTCTTCGTTGTCGGATTCGACTGCTTTAATATGCCCAGACACTTTGGGAATTTTTTCAAGGGCGATCTGGCTTTGATCGGTCCCTGCATAGTTTTCCACAATATACTGGTAACGTTTCAGTGCAGCCTCGTATTTTTTTGTTTTATTATAAAAATTAGCAACATACAGCTCATGTCCGGCTATATTGTCAATGCAGGCATCAATATGCACCAGAGCTTCCTGGCTGTACTCACTGTCCGGGAACACCCGGATCAGCCTTTTAAACGCAGCCATGGCATTTTTTGCAGGCGTTGCATCCCTGTCTATGGTGTCTATCTGATTAAACCAGCACATGGCGATCTGATTGATGATATAGGGCACAGCCTCATTTTTGGGATGCATTTTCTCAAAGTTTTCATAGGCGGCAATAGCCTCAGGATATTGCTCAAGATGAAAATGTGCATCGGCAATCTTTAATTCCGCCAGAATGGCATATTTACTGAACGGGTACCAGTCTTTGAGGTCGGTATACGCCTTGATCGCATCCCTGTAATCTTCATTCATGAATGAAGCAGCCCCTTCAGCAGCCAGCTGCTGGGCGTTTTTGTTCATCTGATGGTCTTCTTCAAACAGGGCACACCCTGACAGCAAAAGAAAGACCAATCCTGCAATGAAAAATTTTTTCATTTTTATAGGCCCTCTACATAATGCTCTGCACTGACCGCAGCCACAGCCCCATCTCCCACAGCCGTTGCAATCTGGCGCAAAGGTGTATCCCTGACATCGCCGATGGCAAACACACCGGGGACGTTTGTCTGCATTTTGGTGTCCACAAGAATAAAACCGCCTTCATCAGTCTTGACATCACCTTTTATAAATTCGGTGTTGGGCAGAATACCGATCCAGATAAAACAGCCGTTCGCCTCGATCTCAGACGCATTGCCGGTTTTCACATTTTTTACATGAACTTTTTCAAGGCCGAAAAATCCATCCATTCCCGTTACGACACTATCCCAGACAAATTCAATCTTGTCGTTGGAAAAGGCCCTTTCCTGAAGAATCTTGGTAGCCCGCAGTTCATCCCTGCGATGGACCAGATACACTTTTTTAGCAAACCGGGTGAGAAAAATGGATTCCTGGACTGCTGTATCCCCGCCGCCCACAGCCACCACCACTTTATCCCGGAAAAAAGGCCCGTCACAGGTGGCGCAATAGGAAACCCCTTTACCCATAAACTTGTCTTCGCCGACCCCGGGTTTCCTGGGTGAGGCGCCCGAGGCAATGATCAGGGATTTGGTTTTAATGCGTTTTTCCTTGAGAATAACTTCCTTGATCGTCCCGGAAAGATCAAGCCCCTGAACCTCTGCGGTTTCAATGGTCAGCCCCAGGGCCAAAGCTTGTTCTTTTATTTTTTCGGACAGGTCAAACCCGGAAATACCTTCGGGAAACCCGGGATAATTTTCAATCCAGTCCGTTACAAGTACCTGACCGCCGGGAACAGCTTTTTCAATCAGCAAAACATTCATCCGGGCCCGGGCCGCATACAGTCCTGCAGTCAGGCCGCCCGGCCCGGCACCGATGATCACCAGATCATATTCACTCATTGAAAATCTCCTTAAAGAACGCTCTTGATGGCTTCTTCAAGTTTTTCCTTTGCCACCATGCCGGTAATCTGATTGACAACCGTGCCACCCTTAAAAAAGATAAGGGTTGGAATGGCCTGTACATTGTGTTTACTGGGGCTTATGGGGTTATCGTCCACGTTGACCTTGGCAATGGTTATCTGATCACCATATTCACTGGCCAATGCTTCAAGGGTAGGACCAATGGCTTTGCACGGACCGCACCAGGGTGCCCAGAAATCTACCATAATCGGCTTGTCAGAAGTTTTTAACAATTCGTCGAAGTCTTCATCGTTGAGATGAATAATATTTTCCGCCATAGCTATTTCCTATTTTTAGGTTAAAATTCCCGTAACTATAAGTTCATAATCAGGTTTTGTCAATTTTGGACGCCAAAAATCAGCATTGCTGTTGAAAAGGGATACGCCCTGTCCGGCAGAAGAACAAAGCGTATACCTAATTTAGAAATTTCCCGATTACCAGTTCTCACCAAGAACCTCAAAATGAGCCTGGGGATGGTCACAGGCCGGGCACGTTTCAATGGCTTCAGCCCCCTCATGCAGATACCCGCAGTTCCTGCATCTCCAGGTGATCGGGGCATCTTTTTTGAAAACCGTGCCTGCCTCAATATTGGCCGCCAGGTCGTTGTATCTTTTTTCATGCTGTTTTTCAGAAACAGACACCATGTCAAAAACTTTGGCAATGTCATCAAAACCCTCTTCCCTGGCAATGGCTGCAAACCCTGGATACATATGGGACCACTCTTCATGTTCTCCGGCTGCAGACGCTTTCAGATTGTCCAGCGTGGTACCAATAACACCGGCAGGAAAGGTGCCGGTAATCTCGATTTCTCCGCCTTCAAGAAATTTAAAAAAGCGCTTTGCATGCTCTTTTTCCTGGTCGGCAGTTTCGGCAAAAATTGCAGAAATCTGGACATATCCGTCCTTTTTAGCCTGGCTTGCAAAGTAGGTATAGCGCATTCTTGCCTGGGATTCACCGGCAAAGGCGGTGAGCAGGTTTTTTTCTGTTCTGGTTCCTTTCACACTTGCCATAATTCGAATCTCCTTAATTATTTAAATTCATTTACAATAACGAATATCAAACAAAATAGCCACGAATAAAACCATTTAGGTCATCATAGCTGATGTTATCCACCCTGGCCTGTCCAATCTGTTCAAGAAAAACAAAAAAAAGATTATGGCCTTGTTTTTTTTTATCCCTGGATGCCGCCTCAATGATCTGTTCCGGGGGAAAGTCAAAGGCAACGGGAAGCCCAAGCCCTGAAAGCAAATCCGTGATCCGGTCCACATCCCCTTGATTGATATAACCTTTCTGTTGAGAAAATGCAGCTGCCGCCACCATCCCTGCAGCAACCGCACGGCCATGACCGCAGGGGTTCAGTTTTTCAAACGCATGTCCGATGGTGTGGCCGAAGTTAAGCTTGCGGCGCTCCCCGGCCTCCCGTTCATCTGCCTGGACCACACGGGATTTAATGGCCACTGAATCCGCAACCATCCGGAAAA